>JAHIYU010000024.1 GCA_018814885.1 bacterium
GCACCGCCGCGACCGCGAGGGCGGCGATCTTCCTGACTCGCTTGAACCGCTTCGACTGGGGCATCCTCTCTCCTCAGAAGGGGTGGCCCACGGATACGTGCAGCACGACGTCCGGCTCGCCCGGGGGTCGCGCCGTCAGGTTGAAACCGGCGTCGGCGCGGACGGGTCCCACGGGCGTATCCACCATCAGGCCCGGTCCGAAGGCCACCGCGAGGTCGTCGAGGGCCGCGTCGGAGGCCGTCCGCCACACGTTGCCCACGTCGGCGAAGATGGCGGCGCGCACGATGCCCTTCAGGCGGAAGCGCAGCTCGGTCGAGCCGATCAGCAGGACTTCGCCGCCGACGGGGGCGCCGGTGGCGTCCAGGGGGCCGAGCATGCGGCGCCGCGCGCCGCGCTGGGTGGTGGAACCGCCGGCGAAGAAGCGCTTGTTGGGCAGCAGATCGATCGAATCGCCCAACGGACGCGCCAGGCCGGCCTCGACCCGGGATGCCAGCACCGCCCCGCCGAGGGGGAGGTACCAGGCGATCTTCGCCGTGCCCGACGCGAAGCTGTTGTCCGACGGCAGCCAGGGCGGCGACCATTCCAGGCGTCCCGACCACGACACGCCGCGGGTCGGGTCGATCAGATCGTCCACGTGATCCATGTTGGCCCGCAGATGCAGCGACGTGAGCAGGCCGCTCTCCGCCTTGAAGGCATCGGTGTCGGTGGTCGTGACCTTCAGGGAGACGTCGGCGACCGAGACGCCGGCCTGCAGTTCGCCGCCCAGGCCGACGCGCTTCGAGGCCCACACCTCGGCCTGCGCGCTGTTCAGATCGTAGCCGTCCTCGAGTTCCATGACGTAGTGCAGACGGGTGGTCAGGCGCGTGCGGGGGCCGAAGGGGGACAGCCACCAGACGTTGAACGAACCGTCGCGCCGGAAACGGGACAGCGAGCCCTTCAGCTCCACGCCGCGGCCGCCGCGCAGCAGGTTGCGGTGGCGCCAGCGCGTGCCGGCGCGCAGGAAATCGTCGGTCCAGTAGCCGAGATCGACCTCTATGGAGCGCGGCTTGCGGGGCACGAGATCGACGAGCAGGTCCACTTCGCCGTCGCGGGGCTCGCTCACCGTCACGTCGACGCGCCGGAACAGGTCCAGCTCCCGCACGTTTCGCCGGGCGCGGCGCAGGGCGGTCGGCGTGTACTGCTCCCCGTCAGATGGCTGCGCGTTCCGGAGCACCAGTCCCCGCAGGTCGTCCGGAGCGCCCGCGATACGCGTCCCGGCGAACACGCAGCGCGGGCCGGGCTTCGCGGCGAGGACGATCTCCGCCCGGGTGGAGTCCCGCAACGACACGCGCGGAGTGACGGTGGCACGTGGATGCCCCTCCATCGCCAGGGCCTCGTTCAGGGTAAACGTCGCCCGTGTCAGATCGGATTCGGTGAACCGCGCTCCCCGGGAGAGGGGCGCGCCCCGGGCGGCCGCGGCGTCGACGTAATCCGGTACGCCGCTCACCGACAGGCTGTCTATGACGACGGTCGGCCCCGGCGCGAGCTCGAAAGTCACGCCCACCTTGCGGGCCTTGTGGTCCGGCCGGAAGGCGATGCGCACCTCGGCCCAGGGGAAACCGTTCTGCGCCGCGAAGGCGCGGGCGCGCTTCACGTCGTCGGCCAGCGTCCCCGGAAAGAGCGGCGGACGCCGGGTGCGCAGCAGGCCCCGCTTGCCGTTGAGGGCCAGTCCGTCGCGCAGGTCGTCGGCCAGGTGTCTGTCGAGCCCCGTCACCTCGAACGACGCGACCTCCCAGCCCCGGTACCGCGTCGCCTCGGCCAGCGCCTCGTCGACGGGCAAGGCCGCCGGCGAATGCGCGGGGACGAGACAGACGGCTGTGAAGCCGATCAGGCAGAGCGCCGGAAGAATAGGATTTGCGCGGCCTCGAGACATCGGTCCCTCGTGTCACGTGCGTGATTCGAGATGCTGTTCGGCCCCGATGATACAGCATGACTCCGCGGCCAAGAAGCTGCATTCGCGGCGCGCTCGGGGCGCTTGGACGCGAAAGGACCCGGAAACGTTCCGGGCCCTCTCGCACGAGTGCAGTTGTGGACCTAGTACCCGGCCTTGACCGCGCCCCAGCTCATCGACGTATTGCCGACGGGGCCGTCGGCGAGGAAGTTCCACTCCAGGTCGCCGAAGTTGATGGGCGTGTGGTGAGTCGACAGGATGGTCGTCTTGACATCGGGATCGATGATGAAGACCGTCACGGTCACGTCGCCGGTGGCGGCCGCGCCCAGGGGCTCCCGGTCGAAGGCGCCCAGGATCTCCTGGCCGCCGGCGGTGGCGGCGATCAGGTTGTCGTTGTCGCTGTCGGGATCGAGGACGTCCGCGTCGAACTGCGCGTAGTAGATCTTGCCCGTGGTGGCCCTGGCCACAGCCTGCATGCGCCGTCCCGGGGCGAAGGTGTCGCGCGACTCGAAGATCAGGGTGAACTCGACCAGCTGATCCGCGCCGACGAAGACCGAACCGCCGAAGCCGCCGGTAGGCCCGGTGATGCCCTGGAAATCGAGTTCGGGGTGCAGGTCGGTGATGACGCCGCCGCTACCGCCGCCGCCGCCGGGGCCGACGACCGGATTCTCGCATGCCTGGATGATCGGTCCGATCGTGATGTCGGCGCAGGTGAGGTCGGTCTCGTAGCACTTGTACGTGCCATTGCCCAGGCAGAGGCTGACGTCGGCCACGGCGACGCCGGTGAGCAACATACAGGCCGCGAGGGTGAGCGATAGCGTTCTGATCATGGCGGATTCTCCTTGGTTGAAAGCCAATTGTCGTGTGGATGTTAGATTGAGGATGATACTCCGTCTCAACTTTAATAAACTACCACAATGATCGTGTATTTGTCTTTTGTTAAAATATATCATCATTCCGGTCTCATGATCCGGGTCCCCGCATGGCCCGCGACAAATCGGGGTGCTACATTCGGGTACAGGCCGAACCAAGGAGATCCCATGCCCGGATACGCGAATGTCCCCTCCTTCCTGCAGGCTCTGCCCGAGATCGACCTGCCCATTTCCGGCGCGCGGGGCTGGCTGCTCCAGGGCGAGGGGCAGCAGGTCGTCTTCGTGGAGTTCGGCGAGACGGTCGATGTGCCCGAACACGGCCACGCCGAGCAATGGGAGTTCGCGGTGGCCGGACGGGTCGACCTGCACATCGACGGCGGGACGATCGGGTACACTGCCGGCGACAACTTCTTCATCCCCGCCGGCGTGCCCCATGGCGCCACCGTGCACGCGGGTTACAAGGCCCTGATCGTCTTCAACGCGCCGGACCGTTACCTGCCGCGCGCATGAGGGAATCGTCATGTTCGCATCATGGTTGATACTGCTGGCTCTCATCATCGCTTTGCCGTGCCGGGGGCAGGTGGCGTGGCGTGGCGCGGACATCTCGTTCCTGCCGCAGATCGAGGACAACGGCGGCGCGTACACCGATGGCGGAGAGCCCGACGACCTCTTCGCGATCCTCGCCGGCCACGGCGTCAACACGATCCGCCTGCGCCTGTGGCACACGCCCACCGAGGGCTATTGCGACCTGGACGATACCCTGGCCATGGCCCGGCGCGCCCACGCGGCCGGCCTGGATCTGCTGCTGGACTTCCACTACTCCGACACCTGGGCCGATCCCGGCCGCCAGGACAAGCCAGACGCCTGGGCGGCGCTCCCCTTCGCGACCCTCGTCGACAGCGTGCGCGTCCGCACCCGCGACGTACTGCTGGCCCTGCGCGCCCAGGGCACGCCCCCGGCGCTGGTGCAGCTCGGCAACGAGATCACGCCCGGCATGCTCTGGGACGACGGTCGGGTCGGCGGCGCCTTCGACACGCCCGAACAATGGGCGCAGCTCGCTCAGCTCCTCGGCGCGGCCCGCGACGGCGTGAGCGACGCCTTCACGCCCGCACCGGGACCGGAGATCATGATCCACAGCGACCGCGGCGGCGACAACGGCGGCTGCCGGTGGTTCTTCGGCAACCTGCTGGCCCAGGGCTTCGACTTCGAAATCATCGGCCTGTCCTACTACCCCTGGTGGCACGGCACACTCGCCGACCTCGAATTCAACCTGGACGATCTCGCCGTGCGCTACGGCAAGGACATCGTGCTGGCGGAGGTCGCCTACCCCTGGACCCTCGGCTGGTTCGACGACACCCACAACCCCGTCGGCTTGCCCGAACACCTGCTGCCCGGCTACCCCGACACTCCCGCGGGCCAGCGCGCCTTCATGGAGACCATCTTCGCCTTGGTCGCGGACGCGCCCGACGGGCGTGGTCGGGGCGTTTTCTACTGGGCGCCGGAATGGATCACCACGCCGACCTTCGGTTCGGCCTGGGAGAACCTGGCGCTGTTCGACGAGACGGGGGAGGTCCTGCCCGCGCTGGAGGCCTTCCTGCCGGCCACCTCGGTGGGCGTTGCGGTGACGACGGGTCTTTCGCTCCGGTACGTATCCAGGGACACCACGGTCGGCGGTGTGGTGCTCTCGCTCGCGGCGGCGGCGCCCCGCCACGGCATCCTGCAGGTGTACGACGCCCGGGGCCGGCTGATGCAGGACGTCTGGGAGGGCCGTCTCGTACCCGAGGCGCGCGAGATAACCTGGCGCCCCGAGCAGTTCACTTCGGGAACCTATCTCTTCAGGCTGGCCAGCGGCGGCGACAGCGTATCGACCAAGGTGCTGTACATGCGGTGAGTGGAAAGAGACGGCCGGCGTCCGCCTTGCGAGAGCCGGCAGTCTCTTTCCCGGTGGCCCCTATTTCCTCGCCTTCTTCTTCAACCTGGCCTTCTCCGCCGCCCCCACTTCCTTCTTGATGCGCTGGATGTGCCCGCGCCCGAGCGCCTTCACCTCGCAGCCCAGTTCGAAGTAGCGGCGGATGCGGTCGTCGTCGAGGATGCCGAAGCAGTCGATCACCGCCAGCGCCCCGCCGGCCATCTTGACGACCTGTTCCGGCTCCAGCTCGAGGTACGGCTCGTGGGGCACCGCGAGGATGACCGCCTCGGCGCCCTTCAGCGCCGCGGCCAGATCCTTGGTCACGCGCATGTCCTTCAGCCCGTCCTGGTTGCGGAAGAAGCGCGCCCAGGAATGGCCCGGCGCCGGGTAGACGTCCTGCTCCTCCAGTTCGAACCAGTGCTCCAGGTAGGGATCGTGGACGCGCATCTCGGCGCCCATCTCGGTCAGGCGACGCACCACCAGCTCCGATCCGCTGTAGCGCGTGTCGCCCACGTCCTGGCGGTAGCTGCCGCCGCAGATCAGCACGTCGGCCCCGGCGATGTAGCGGCCCATGTTGCGCAGGGCATCGCGGGCCAGCGTGGCCACGTGCAGGCCGCGCGTGTCGTTGATGTCGATGGCCGTGGTGCTCATCTTGAAGATCTCGTCGCCGTCCTCGAAGCCGAGGATGTGCTTGTACGCCCAGTAGCCCAGGCCGCCGTCCTTGGGCAGGCAGTAGCCGCCGATGCCCGGCCCGGGGAAGATCATGTTGTTGTGGGTGGGGCGCATCTTGATGGCCTTGATGACCTTGATCATGTCCACGCCGTTGCGCTCGGCGAAGAGGCTCCACTCGTGCTGGAAGGCCAGGATGGTCGCGCGGTAGGAGTTCTCGACGATCTTGGTCGTCTCCGACTCGATGGGTCGGTCCATGACCGTCAGCGGATAGTCCTCGGTGTTGAGCACCTCGCGCAGGAACCTGTCCACGCGCTTGCGGGCGGTCGCGTTGCAGCCGCTGCAGACCCGCCAGAAGTCGCGGATCGAGGAGACGTAATCGCGTCCCGGCATCACGCGTTCGAAGCTGTGGCTGAGCAGGGGCGTGGCCTTCAGGCCGCGCCTGGCGAAGGCCTTCTTGAGGATGGGCCAGGCCACGAACTCCGTGGTGCCCGGCGCCACGGTCGTCTCGATCAGCACCAGGCACTTCGGCGGGATCTTTTCGCCGATGGTGCGCATGGTGGCCTCGAGCGCGGCCATGTCCGCCTCGCCGGTGCGCATGTTGCCCAGGTCGCGCTTGGCGTAGTCGCACTGCACGTCGACCACGACGCAATCGGCGAGTTTCAGGCAGTCGCTGTTGAAGGTGGCGGTCAGCGTCTTCTTCGCCTTGACCGTGCGCGCGATCATCGGGTCGACCTCGGGATCCTCCGCCTTCACCGGCGATTCGCCGCGATTCAGCAGAGGGATCTTCCAGTAGCTGCGCACGCTCGGCCGCTGGCAGCCGATGACGAACTTGCCGGGCTGCCCCTTCTTCTTGCCCGTCTTGTGGACGGTGTCCGCGACGATGGCGGCCATCACCGCGCCCACGAAGCCCACGCCCATCACGACCACGATCTCCTGCCCGTCGGCGCGCGCCTTCTCGACCAGGCGCTGCAGCCGCTGCATCTCCCTGGCGTAATCCTTATCGACGGGAATGGCGAATTTCTCGCCGGCAGGGCTGACGGAGTATGCGGTCATGTTCGTTTCCTCTCGTGAGTGGCGGTAGTGGGGCGAGACGGCATCATACCGCTGTCGACTTGCAGCGTCAAAGGGCGGTGCTGGCTGTGCTATACTTCCGACCAGATCCACACCGAAACAAACGGGGGGAGACGACGTGAAGATCCTGCACATCCTGGCCATATCCACGCTCATGGTCGGCGGCGCCCACGCCGCCATCAGGCCCGCCGAACCGGTCATGCTCGCCGGCGATGCGCTCGCGGTCCTGTCCGGCGCCCCCGTCTCAGAGCTCCACCTTTTCGCCTACGCGGACGGCGCGTGGCGC
This sequence comes from bacterium, assembly GCA_018814885.1. Taxonomy (NCBI): domain Bacteria; species bacterium. The sequence continues at coordinate 6,741 of JAHIYU010000024.1, forward strand.
GAGATTCCCGTCCAGGTCGACGAGCGCGACGCCGGCGGCTCCTACTTCGTCGCCGACGACGGCCTGTGGGACGCCAACGACGAACTTGTCTTCCAGCCCCAGGACGGCGGCGACGCGGCCATCGCCTCTGCCTGGGTCGACGACGCGGAATCGCGGACGCATCCTCGCCTGGAGATCACCGTGACCGATGCGGTCGAGGGCGACGCGACGATCGCCTATCTCTACCGCTCGTCCACCCTGCCGGACACCCTGTCCACGTCCTACATGTCCTACGACGCGGGACTGGACGAGATAACCGCCGGCGCCTACCGCGCCGGCTACGACGCCGACAAGTGGTTCTGGGACGAGCTGCGCCTGCGCGAAGGGGACGTCTTCTCGGACGACTACATGGACCGCGAGAAGACCCGGTTGCGCGGCTATTTCCTCTTCCAGACCTGGATCCGGACCGAGGACGACATGACGCCCCTGAGCCGGGACGCCGTGGTCGGCCCGGTGCGCGTGATCCGCTACACCGAGTCCGAATTCCAGGTGATCGGCGTGGCCTCGGGGTGGACCTCGCTGAAGCACTTCTACCGCGAATACATGACCAATCCCCTGGACGTGCTGGAGGTGCCGCTGCTCGGCGGCCTGAACCTGGTCCGCCAGTCCTACGACCTGAATCCCGGCGTCGCGGACGTGGTCGAATCCACCGTACAGAACGCGGCCCTGCCGGTGGACGGCGTGCCCGACGGCGCCGCCACGTCCCTGGCGCTAGAGGACATGTCCGATCTCTGGTTCAAGATCGGCGTCGCGGGCGGGGCCTTCGTGCAGGTGGTCGACTTCTCTGGCGTCTCCGACGTCAACGACGTCTACCATCACGACGACGCCGGCGGCGGCAGCGCCGACGGCCTCGCCGATACCGGCGACATGGTCTCCTACGGCTACATCGGTCTGCTGATGACCGATCCCGTGGTGGGCACCCACGAGATACAGACCAAGACCTACATCTCGGCCGCGACCGATCTGTCGGGCCCGACCTGCCAGGCCTGGTTCAACAATCCTCTGGCCGCCGCCGTCTCGGCGCAGGACTACGATCCGGCTGCTCCGGTGGGCGACATGCCAGCCAACGGGGGACTGCTGGTCCGCAACCGTCCCAATCCCTTCAACCCCGCGACGGAGATCCTCTTCACGGTGCCCGCATCCGGCCCGGTCTGCCTGAGCATCTACGACACGAGCGGCCGCCGGGTGCGCACCCTGCTCGACGGCGCGACGGTCTCCGGCGCGGGACGCGTGTCCTGGGACGGCCGCGCCGGCACCGGCGAGCGGGTCGGCAGCGGCGTGTACTTCTGCCGCCTCGAGGCCGGCGGCCGCGCCGCGATCACCAAGATGCTGCTGGTGGAATAGCGCCGGCCGCATGAAGCACCGAGCCCCGGTCGCCTGCCGCAACCGGGGCTCGTTCTTGCATTCTCGGATCTCAGCGAGGCCGGTAAGGGATGTCGGGGGGGCGCTGCCGCCGCAGTCGCGCAGCCGAGGCGGCCGCGCCCCCCTGACAGCCCCTTACTTGATGAGCGCCATGCGCAGGGTCGCGGACTCGCCGCCGGCCTCGAGCCGGCAGAAGTAGACGCCGGCCGCGACCGGACGTTCCGCGTCGTCCCGGCCGTCCCATCTCGCCTCGTGGCGACCTTTGGCCAGCAGGGCCGAGCGCACCAGTTCCTTCACCACACGCCCGGAGACGTCCACCACCGTCAGGCGCACCGGCGTGTCCACGCCGAGTTCGTAGCGGATGAGCGTCGACGGATTGAAGGGGTTCGGGTAGTTGGCGCGGATCACGCACGTACCGTTGTCCGGCAGCAGATCCCCGTGCTCGTCCTGGAAGCCGGTCGCGCAGGGGTCCGGGTCGCAGGGCACGTCGTCGCCCTTGTACTCGCCGTCCTGTGCCGCGCACGCCGCGGCCGTGAGCGTGGCGCAGGCGCCGGTGGGCAGGCAGCAGGCTCCGGTCGGCACGGCCTGCGGGTTGACCTGCGAAGCGTACCAGGCGTCGTAGAGGTTGAACTCGCGGCGGTTGTCGGCCCAGGCCACGTGGGCTGTGGTCGCGTCCACCGCCACGCCGATGTAGTCGCCGATCCAGAAGCCCGCACCGGGCGCGGCGATGGGCTGGTTGCTGATCGGCATGTTGGGCGAGAATGCGGTCGCGCCGGGCAGCAGGGCCGCGAAGAAGGTCTCGGTGTTCCGATCGAGGGGGTCGGCGCGGTTGTCGTACCACACCACATCGACGGTCCCGTTGGGCTTGATGTCGATCCAGCAGTGGCTCTGATCGCTGGTGCCCGGGTCGTCGTTCACGCGCAGGGGCGGGTTGAGCCACGTCGCGCCGCCGTCGTTGGGTTCGGTGTAGAAGATGTCGCCCTGGTCCGGTCCCATCGACAACAGGTTGGCGTAGACGTCGCCGATGCCGTTGCGCAGGTCGCGGTAGAGATAGCAGGCGATCGGTCCGGCGATGTGCGGGTACCAGGTGTCGCTGCTGCCGGGCTGCGTGCCCACGTCGATGCGGTAGTCGGGCGGCCAGGTGGCGCCGCCGTCGACGGAGTGGTTGGCGAGGGCGTCCCAGCCGCTGAAGGGCGCCGGGCCGAAGCGGTCGTCCATCCACACCACGTAGGGGGTGGGTTGGCCGTCGACGCCGCCCACGGTGAGGCGCGGGTTGCAGGAGTGGCTCGCGGCGGCGGGATCGCCCACGTCGACGCGTCGCGGGCCCTGCCAGTTGGCGCCGCTGCCGATCGAGTAGTTGAGGTAGATGTCCTCGTTGCCGCCGGGGGCGTTGACGTCGCTCTCGTAGACCACGTAGACGTTGCCCTGGCCGCAGGCGATCTGCGACATGTAGTCGCGGCTGACGGGATTGTCGATCTGCATCTCGCCCGACCAGCCGCCGCCGCCGCTGGCGTTGGACCAGTTGAAGTAGATGTCGTCGGTGCCGGAGCGCACGTCCTGCCAGCAGACGTAGACGTTGCCCCAGTCGCAGCAGACCTTGGGCGCGTAGGCCAGCTCCTGGCCCGGCGGCGCGCTGTCCAGCCGCACCGGCGCGGACCAGGTGGCGCCGCTGGTGGTCGATCTGCTGAACATGATGACGCTGCCGGTGCCCGCGGCGGTCTCCTCGGCCCACACCAGGTAGACGTAGTGGTTGCCGGCGGTGTAGTCGTTGAAGGAATCGATGTCGTGATCGAAGGCGCGGTAGGTCGTGGGCACCTGGATCTCGGGGCTGGCCCAGTTCGCGCCGGCGTCGGTGGTGTAGCTCACGTAGATATCGGTGTCGGTGCCGCTGATCTGGTCCTCGAGCCAGGCCACGCAGGCGTGGTCCATGCCGTCGACCGTCACCCAGGGCTCGTAGCAGGCGCGGTAGTGTGTGTCGAGCGGGAGGGCCTGCGGGTACCAGGTCGTGCCGTCGTCGTTGGAGACGTTCACGTAGATCAGGTGGCTGAAGTCCACGCCGACCCATTCGTCCCAGGCCGCGTACACGTTGGTGCCGTTGCTGACGACGTTGGCGTTGTTCGACCCGCGATGGTCCAGCCAGGGCTGGGTGGAGATCATCTGGTCGGGATTGTCCCAGACCGGCGGGAAGGCGCTCAGCGGCGCCCGGTTGTAGTAGACGTCCGTCACGCCGGGCCGAGCCTCGGTCCAGACGGCGTGCAGGTACCCGCCGCTGTAGCTGAGGTTCGACGCGCCGGCGAACGGATTGAGCAGATGGGCGTCGAAGGTGGATACGACATCGCCCGTGTCGACGCGGGCCTCGCAGGCCGGACCGTCGTCGGGGTCGGCCGCGAAGACGGCGCCGATCCGCTGCGGGTTGGACCGGTCCACGGCCACGCTGGTGTAGCTCTGGGCGAAGCGTGTCTGTCCGCCCCCCGCCTGGTCGGTCATGGTCTGGGGCACGCACCAGAAGCTCACCGCGGGCACGTCCTGCCCGAAGGTGACGCCGCCGTCGATGGAGCGGTCCACCATGAGGGTCCCCTGGTGCTGCAACCAGAAGGGCGTATCGACCCAGCCCGCGACGATGCTGCCGTCGGGGCCGACATCGACGTCAGGCCACAGCACCAGGTCGTTGCCGGGGTTGTCGTTGACCGGAAGCGGCGGTGACCAGTTCACGCCCTGGTCGACCGAGAACGCGAAGAGGGCGTCGCTGGGGCCGTTGACCCAGCCGGGAGCCGGCAGGTCGCTCTCCCAGATCAGGTAGGCGTTGCCCGCGTAGGGGCTGCCCGCGGCGTAGTAGGTGTCGGCGTCGACCTTGGGCTTGGTCTCCCAGGGCAGCGTGCCCTGCGGGCCGGCCATCACGTTGACCCCCACGGGCGCGCCGAAGTTCTGGCCGCCGTCCAGCGACACAGACACGAAGACGCCGGAGGTGACGTTGAAGGGCGGCAGCGCGTCGTAGGACGAGAAGCCCGCGAAGACCGCGCCGGCGCCGTCCGACGCCACCGAGGCGTCCATGTTGACGGGAAAGACGGGCGGGGGCGGCATCGGGCTGTCGAGCCACGTGACGCCGCCGTCGGGGCTCCAGCTCGTGCCGATGCCCCCGAAGGCGAACGGATTCTGGTTGTAGCCGACGATCAGCAGGTCAGGCCCGCCCTGCGGGTCGGGATGCAGGGTGATGCTGGTCGTGTTCTGGTCCGCGCCGGGCGGATCCTGGTTGACACGGACGTTGGCGGGAGCGGCGCCGGCCACGGCCAGCAGGCCGATGGCCAGGAGCACGGTCGCGACGTGCCGGGCGGGTGTCGCCCTCCGGTTCTGTTTCAAGGAAAACATGGGGAACCCCCTTTGAAAGCGTCAACTCGATTATACTACGATCACTCTGTTTGATTGTCGGAAAGAGTCTTTCAAAACGATGGTGGGGCCGTCGAAATCGTATTTCTCGGGTTCCCGTAGCTCTCTGTTGAAAACACTGGAGTTACGTACAATAATCCAACGCGGATCAACGGTTGGGGCAGCGAACGCGATTCCAGGGGCACGATCATCACGAAGCGCGAACCTTTCATCTACCGTCTTTCACGCGTCGTCGTGCGGTTCGGCGTGAAGGTCTATTTCCGCAAGCTGGAGATCTCGGGCGCAGACAATATCCCGGCGACGGGACCGATCATCTTCGCCTCGAACCACCCCCATTCGGTCACGGACGCGCTGCTCCTCGGCCTCGGCGCCGGGCGCATGCTGCACTTCGTGGCTCACAGCGGCCTCTTCCGCAGCCGCCTCCAGGCGCGGTTTTTACGCAGCTGCGGCGTGATACCCGTCTTCAGGCCCAAGGACGTGAGCGAGGCGGCGGACCTGAACGTCGCCACGTTCTCGGCCTGCCATCGCGTGCTGTCCGAAGGCGGCGCCATCGGCATCTTTCCCGAGGGCACCAGCGCCGAGGAGCGGCGCGTGCAGAAGCTGAAGACCGGCACCGCCCGCATCGCCCTGAGCGCCGAGCAGGAGGCCGGCTGGCGGCTGGGCGTGACGATCGTGCCGGTCGGGCTGAACTTCGAGAGCCGCAGCCGCTTCCGCAGCCGGGTGCTTCTGCGCTTCGGCAGGCCCTTGGTCGCGGCCGCCTACCGCGACGGCTATCTCGACGATCCGGTCGCGACCGTCAACCGGCTGACCTGCGAGCTGCAGGACGCGCTGCGCCGGCGCGTGGTCAACGTGGAACACGTCGATTTCCTCGAGCTGGTGCATGACGTGGAGACCGTCTACAAGGGCGAGCTGCTCGCTCGAGACGGCCTGGAGATTCCGGGCGATACGCGCTTCAAGCGGGACCAGCAGGTGACCCGGGAGATCGCCCGCGCCCTGGACTACTTCTACGAGCGCAGCCCGGACGTGATCTGGGGACTGTCCCGGCTGATGAGGCGGTACCACCGCATGCGTCGGATGTTGCGCCTGAAGGACGAACTGCTACGCACCGAACGAGGCCCCACGGTGCGCGGCGAGATCTGGCGTTTCGTGGCCATGGGCGCGGTCGGACTGCCGCTGGCGGTGTACGGCGCGGCGGGCAACCTCATCCCGTACAAGCTCACCGGCCGGCTCGCCGACCGGCTGGCGCCCGACCTCACCAAGGTCCACTTCTGCCTGCTCGTCGTCGGCGCCGCGCTGTTCATCCCCTGGTACGCGGCGCTGCTCTATCTGGCCTTCACGCGGCTCGGCGCCTGGGAGGCCGTCGCGGCGGCGACGACCTCACCCGCCGCAGGGCTCTTCGCCCGCGAGTACGGACGCCGCATGAGGAACCGTCGCCGCCTGATGCGCCTGGCTTGGCTCGAGCTGGTCCAGGGCTACCGGCTGCAGGAACTGCGACAGCAGAGGCGACGATTGATCCGCGAGCTGGACACGGCTCTCGACGATTACCTGCGCGCGCGGGAGGAAGACGCGTGAGCCCCAGCCTGATGGACGTGGCGTCGGTGCGCGAATATCTGGGCAAGCGCCTGCTCTGCTCGGTCACGACGCATGAAAAGCGCCTGGCGCTGACCTTCGACGACGGCCCCCATCCCCGGCATACGCAACGGTTGTTGGACCTGCTCGCGACCAAGGGCATCCGCGCCACCTTCTTCGTGGTGGGACGGCGCGTGCGCCGGTTCCGCGACGTGCTGGCGCGGACCGCGGACGCGGGCCACGAGATAGGCAACCACTCCGATCATCACGTCCCGTTGTCGTTGCTGCCGCCGCCGTTGATCCGGCGCGAACTCGAGGCTTGCGGGGAGCTGGTCGAACGGGTCACGGGATGTCGTCCGCGCTTCATGCGCCCGCCCATGGGCTGGATCAACGACGTGGTCCTGGATACCGCGCGCGAGCTGGGTTACGAGCCGGCGATCGGCAGCATCCATCCCCGGGATTCCCGCCAGCCCGGGCTCGACGTGATATTGCGCCGCGTGCGCCGCCGCATCGAGCCGGGCGCCATCATCATCCTGCACGACGGCGGCTGGCGCATCGGCGCGGACCGCGGCCAGACCATCGCGGCGACGGACATCCTCACCGACGAGCTGCTCGCCGCCGGCTACCGTTTCGAGACGTTGAGCGAACTGGCGGGAGCCTGAGCATCGCGAGAGCCGCGCGGCTGCCGGCGCAGGCGTGAAACCCCGCTAGCGGAACAGCATCAACCAGCCGACGGTCGTGAGGACGGACAGCAGGGTCGAGCCGATCACGATCGCGCCGGCCAGCCGCTCGTCGCCCTTCATCTCGCGGGCCATGATGAAGCTGACGACCGCCACCGGCGACGCGATCAGCAGCACCGGCGCCTGCAGCGCCGCGCCGCTCAGGCCCAGCTCGCGCAGCCACAGCCAGACGATCGCGGGGTAGACGATCAGCTTGACCGCCGACACGGCCGCCGCCGGCGCCAGCTCTGCGCGCAGGCGTCCCAGGTCGAGGCCGGCGCCCAGGGTGATCAGGGCCAGCGGCAGCGCCGTGCGGCCGACCATCTCCACGGGCCGGTCGAGGAACTGCGGGAGGACGATTCCCGAGAGCGACAGGACAACCCCGGCGGCGACGCCCAGGATCAGGGGATTGAGGGCGATCCTTCGGGCGGCGACGCCCCAGACCGCGAGCGAGCGGGCGCTCAGATCGCGGTGGGGCAGCGAGAGCAGCAGCACGCCCAGCAGGTTGTAGATGACCACGAGGCAGCCGATGAGCACCGCCGACCGGCCCACCACCTCCTCGCCCAGTGCGCTGACGGCTATAGGCAGTCCGAAGAAGAAGGTGTTGCTGCGGTGGGTGCCCTGGGCCAGGACGCCCCGCCGCGCCGGCGACGAGCGCCGCAGCACCGCGTAGGATAACCCGGCCGTGAACATGCTGGCGGCGATCACCACGCCGATGGTCGGCAGGTGCGCGCTGCTGGAGAAGGGCGTCACGGCGATGCCGCGCATCAGCAGCAGGGGGGCGGCCACGTAGAACACCAGGCGGGAGAGGGCGACTTCCGCCGCCTCGCGCAGCAAGCCGAGCATGCGCAGCAGATAGCCGAGGGCGATGACCAGGAAGACCGGCGCCACGTGGCCGAGGGCGACGATCATGACCTCACCACCCCCGCGCGGATCATCGTCCGATCATCCGCAGCAGGCGCTTGAGGATGCCCTTCTGCTCGAGCTGCACCTCTTCGCCGTCCTCGCGCTGCCGGGCCAGCACTTCCAGGGCCGCGCGGTTCTCGGCGGCGCGCCTGGCGGCCAGCTCCGACAGGCGCTCGGGGATGTCCTCGTGCAGCGAGAGCAGGGCCCTGAAGGCCTCGTGACCGAACTCCAGCAGCTCGGAGCTCTCGGCGACGGTAAGCGTCGCGCTGCGCGGCACGCCGGTCAGGGCGCTCATCTCGCCGACCACGGCGCCGGGCCTCAGCTCGAACTCCGCCGCCACCCGGCTGTCCTGCTCCACCCGCCCCAGCAGCTTGCCGCTGGCGATGACCCAGAACGTCTCGCCGGCGTCGCCCTGGGCGCAGAGGGTCTCGCCGTGGGTGTAGGGCTGCCGCTTGACCAGCGGCGCGACGATCTCCAGGTCGTCGTGCGAGAGCAGGGGATTGCCGTCCGTGTCCACGAACACCTTCGTGCAGAGGTCGCTGTCGCGCAGGTCGCCGACGGCGGCCTCGACGTCCTCCTCGACGGGCGGCAGCTTGCGCTGCTTGTAGACCACGGCCATGAAATCGTTGAGCAGCTTGTCGCTCATGGGGAAGGGGATCTCGATGCCCTTGCGCTTGAACTGGTACCAGATGTTGCGGTTCACGGCGCCGTCGATGGGGTTGTGGCGCTGAAGCTCGGTGGTCCAGAATTCCAGCCGGTAGTTGATGCCGTAGTCCTGGAACGCGGTGATCATGGCCTCCGGCGCGGGGTTGCGGCGCACCTCGGGCACGGCCCGTGCGGCCGACAGCATGGCGCCGAGCACCTCGTCGGGCGCATCGCTGTAGCTGGCGCCCACGCTCACCACGTGACGGCGCAGCGGCGTCGGTTCGCTGTAGTTGTGGATCTTCGACTCGGCGATCCGGGCGTTGGGGATGATGTACATGTGGCCGCCGCGGGTACGGATGCGCGTCTCGCGCCAGTTGGTCTTGACGATCCGCCCCTCCACGCCGTCCACGTCGACCCAGATCCCCGGCCGCAGGGTGCGCACCAGGTGCAGCGACATGCCGGCCAGCAGGTTGCCCAGCACGCCCTGCAGCGCGAAACCGATGACGGCGGTCAGCAGGGCGGTCGAGGCCAGCAACGGTCCGATGTCGATGCCCAGCTCCATGCGCAGGACCATGAAGCCCACCGCCAGCACCAGCACCGCCCGGATGATGTCCAGCAGCAGGTCGGGGATGGGGAACGTCTCGCCGCGCCAGTGGTAGGCCGTATGGGCGATGCCCTCCACCAGGGCGATGGCGCCCAGGCCCAGCCAGAAGATCTGCCAGGCGGTCAGGTGGGCGTGGTGCGCGGACAGCCAGACGTCGCCGGCCGGCCAGTTCGCCGACAGCAGGACGGCGAGCTGGGTCAGCCCCAGCACCAGCAGGGGCCGCGACAGGTAGGCGAAGAGATCCAGCGCCAGGGTCGAGGCCGGCGCGCGGCCGGAGCCCTCCTTGCCCAACCTGCGGCGCAGGGGGGCCGTCATCCCGGACGCCGCGAGCCACAACAGGGTCAGGACGGCGATCTCGATGATCAGGGGCGTGTACTGGTTCAAGCGGGTCCCTCCCGGATCAAGCCAGGACGATGGTTTCTCCCTGGCGGGCCAGGGCGGCGCCGGGCGAACGGCGGCGCAGGTCGGTCTCGATGCGAAGCAGAAGGTCGTCGTCGTTCTCGGGTGCGTGGTGCGTGATCAGCAGCCGGGCGACGCCCGCCGCCTCGGCCACCTCCATGCATTCGGCAGTCGAGCTGTGTCCCCAACCGGAATGTTGCGGCAGTTGCCCGGGGGTGAACTGGCCGTCCATTATCAGCAGGTCCGCCGGCCGCGGCTCGCGGCAGAGGGCGATCAGGCGCTCGCGCTGATCCTCATCGGCGGACGCCCATTCGACGTCGGTGGCGAAGACGAAGGCCGCGCCGGTGGACGGCTCGTCCACGCGCCAGGCCGTGCAGCCGTCGGGATGGCGCACCTGCGCGCCGGCGATCTCCAGGCCGCCCCATCGCAGGGCCGTCTCGCCGGGCGCCAGCCCGTCGGCGGGGATCTCACGCAACGAGATCTCCGCGCCCATTTCCGCAAGGGGGATGGGCCACAGGGGCGGCGTCATGATCCGCGCCAGGTCCTCCGCCAGCGGCGTTGCGCGCTGGCCGGCCGCCGCTATCTCCACGCTCCAGGTCTCGTCGTAGAGCGGTGCCAGGGTGGGCAGGCCCATCAGGTGATCCAGGTGCAGGTGGGTCAAAAGGACCAGCAACTCGCGGCTCGCGGCGACCCGCAGCGCAAGGTTGACCTCCTGCACGCCGCTGCCGGCGTCGAGCATCAACAGCTCGCCGGTCTCGCCGGTCACCAGCAGGCAGGTGGTGTGGCCGCCGAACTCCGTGAACCGGGGCGCGGCGCGCGGCGCCGTGCCGCGCACGCCCCCGAAGAAGATCTTCATCGGGCGCCTTTCAGGTTCGTGTTCGCCGGGGATGGTAGCGCGGCGAGGGGGCTGTGACCAGCGATTGCTTGGCCGGGGTGGAGTGGCCCGACCACCAGCATGTAAAGCCGTCCGACAGCGTGTCGGTCACGGGCGCAAGACTGTTGCACCAGGTGCGAATGCAGCTGGCATGACAGGCCAGTCCGGCGGCTGCATATGCTGGCTGGACGGAGCGCGGTATCGCTAGCGTGGAACGTTGTAGAACTGCTTCACCCTGGCCGTGATCTGCGGGTCCGTCAGCTTGTCCGATGGCTCCACGCAGGCAATGCGCGCGGCCATGTCCTTCGAGGCTTCCAGCCGTTTGCGGAGTTCCTGCTTCGCCTCGCCCGGACCCATGATGAACACGGACCCGGCGTCCCCGATCTCGCTGATCACACGGGCGTAGTAGGTTGCCAACTGGCGCGTGTGACGCTCGTCGCGTGTCTTCTCTGCTCCTGCTTGCTGAGAACCGTATGTCGTGCTCGAACGACTCCCGCCGGAGTAATGGAAACGAGGCTCGACCTCCGATTCGAGGGTCTTGCTCGTGCTCCCATCCGGCGTGATCGTCACGATCACGGCCTTCCTGTGGTCGACCCACAACCCCACCTTGCGTTCCATCGCACCTCCTCCTGTGAGTATGCCCGTCCAACGTGAAATCCATGGGACCGAGTATCCATATGCACGGCATGGCGGATGCTGATGATCCAGGACTGCGCATGCCGGTTCTCGGTATTCCAAACACATCGATTCGACGGAATCAACGTATCCGAACACACCGCGCCGGTCAAGAATATCGCATCAAGCGCCGCGAATGGCAGGATTCAGATGAATCCGATCGTCCCGCTCCCTGCTCACCAGTGATTGCTGTACATCACCATGGGAAACGCGATGAAGCTGTCGCTGTCGTCGGTAAGCGGCCGGAAGCCGCTCAGGCTGAAGGAGTGGGTCTCGCCGAAGAGGCGCACGCCGAGGTTGAGGAAGCCCTTCAGGTCGCCGTCCTCGTCATCGAGCAGGGCCGAGGAGCTCATGTACTCGGCGAAGATCTTGCTGCGCCGGGTGAGCTGGGCGTCGGCGCCCACGAGGAAGACCGTGTCCGTGTCGCCGTCGTCGTCGAAGGTGCGGTTGACGGCCAGGTTGAGGCTGTTGCGCCGGTCGCCTATGCCCGCCACCGCGCCCACCGCGCCGAACTGCACCTCTTCCAGACGCGTGTAGCTGCCGACCAGGGCCAGGCCCACGGGCTGCTGCTCGCGGTCGGCGATGCGCAGCTTGGCGCCCAGGCTGATCATCAGGACCTCGGACGAGACGGGAAACAGGGTACCGAAGCTGAGGTCGAAAGCGTCGCTGACGGCGTAGCCGAAGTTGAGGATGAAGAGCTCGAAGTCGCGGAAGTAGCCGTCGCCCCTGTCCAGCGTGGCGGGCGTGGGGCAGAACATCAGGGAGTTGTAGTCGGGGTCGGCCAGGGCGCCGGAGCGCCCGCCGGCGCGGGCGAGGCGTGCGATGTTCGCACGCGGGATCTCCAGCCGGCCCAGCGATTCGGTCTCGAAGACCACGATGTCCTCGCGCTCCTCGACGATGCGCCCGGTCAGCAGGGTCCCGTCGGCGAGCAGGATCTCGTCTTGCTCGGGCGGCTCCCGGTATCCCGTATCGTTGAAGCCGGGGGGGGCGGCCAGGGCGGCGGCAAAGGCGAAGATGATGATGAGCATGGCCGGCGTCGCGTGTCGCATCGTGGTCCTCCGTCCCGGATGAACGATTGCCGTGGATCCTCTTCATGGTGCCCCAGCGGAAGAGAAGACACCATCGAATGTTTTCCGGTCCGGGAGGCCGTCTACGGCGGCGAGCCGGGCTCGATGGCCGACTACGCCGCGAGGGGCCGGGGGGCGTGGCGACGATCCGGATCAGGCCGTCGAGTTATCCGCTGTAGGGGGGGCGCCCAGGGATAAGGTATTCCTTCTCGACCCGGATGATGTCGAGGCGTAGCTTCATCAGCCATGAAGACCCTCGTGCTCGAGAAGAACCGCGACCGCTCGGTCCGTCGCCGCCACCCCTGGATCTTCTCCGGCGCCGTGGCCCGGGCGGACGCGGGTCTGGCGTCGGGTGAAACCGTCCTGGTCCGCGCCCACGACGGCGAGGCGCTCGGTCGCGGAGCCTGGTCGCCGCAATCGCAGATGCGCTGCCGCCTGTGGAGCTTCGATCCCGCCGAGGAGATCGACGAGGCCTTCTTCGCCCGCCGCCTGGACGCCGCGCTGGCGGCCCGCGCCGGCCTGACCGGCGCGGACACCGACGCCGTCCGGTTGCTGCACGGCGAGGCCGACGGCCTGCCAGGCGTGGTGGTCGACCGCTACGCCGAAGTGCTGGTTGGGCAGTTCCTCTCCGCCGGCGCCGAGCGGCACAAGGTCCTCCTGGCGGACATGTTGCGGGAACGCACCGGCGCCGTCGCCTTCTGGGAGCGCTCCGACACCGACGCCCGGCGCAAGGAGGGCCTGGAGCCGGCCGTCGGCCCGCTGGCCGGCACCGAGCCGACCGCCCGCGTGGAGATCCGCGAGGCGGGCCTGCGCTACCTGGTGGACGTGCGCGGCGGGCACAAGACCGGCTTCTATCTGGACCAACGCCCCAACCGCCGCGATCTGGGCGGCGCGGTCGCGGGCGCCGAGCTGCTCGACTGCTTCAGCTACACCGGGGGTTTCGCCCTGGCGGCCCTGCGCGGCGGCGCCGCGGCGGTGACCGACGTGGACAGCTCGGCCGAGGCCCTGGCCCAGGCCGCCGAGCACGTGACCCTCAACGGCCTCGACGACGGGCGTTACGCGCAGATCGAAGGCGACGTCTTCAAGGTGCTGCGCGAGCTGCGCGACCGCGCCCGCAGCTTCGACGCCATCGTGCTCGACCCGCCCAAGTTCGCCGATTCGGCCGCGGCGCTGGAGCGCGCCGCCCGCGGCTACAAGGACATCAACCTGCTGGCGCTGAAGCTGCTGCGCCCCGGCGGCCGCCTGTGGACCTTCTCCTGCTCCGCACACATGACCCCGGAGCTCTTTCTCAAGGTCGTGGCCGGCGCCGCCGTCGACGCGGGACGTACCGCCGTGCTGGAGCGCGAGCTGCGCCAGGGCGCCGACCATCCCATGCTGCTGACCTTCCCCGAGAGCCTGTATCTGAAGGGGCTGGTGGTGCGGGTGGGGTGAGGGCGGTGATTTTCCGGCCACGCGCCCCCGCGTAACGCCCGCGTAACGCGGCGCATGTATCGTTTCCCTCGAGTAACGGCCACGCTTTCGTCCTGTCTCGTCCGTTTCACCGGAGGGATTCAACCATGCGTACGCGATTCACGCTTCTGCTGGCCGGCGGGCTGACTGCCGTCTTGATCTTCGTGTTGAGCCTGATCGCGGGCTGCGGCGGCGACTCGCCCACCGCGCCCCCGGTCGAGGATCCCCCCTGGGAACCGGTGACCGTGGCGGGCCAGCTGGCCATGCCGGAGGGCTACACCGGCGACGTGTCTGCGCTGACCGTCGCCTGCGGCACCGACAGCGCCGGCGTGGCCGCGGACGGGTCCTTCACCATCGACCTGCTGGACGGCGACGCGCAGCTGGCGGTCGTGGTCGGGCCGGGCGGCGGACCGCTGTTCATGGGCTGGCTCGGCGGCGCCAAGAGCACGCTCGACGCGCGCGCCTCCGCCGAGGCGTTGACCTGGTTCGGCGTCGGCGGCTGGATCATGCCGCCGACGGCCGCCGGCCCCGTGCGGGAATTGATCGCCGGGCTGGGCGAGGCCCTGGATCCGCTGACCGCGGCCGTCGCCGCTGCGATGATCGAGCAGCCGGCGGGCCTGAGCGAGCCCTGCCCCGGGATCCGCGACGCCCTCGACGCGCTGGTCGCCCAGGTGCTGGAGCTGGATCCGCCGGGGGCGACGAACAAGGGCATCGTGATCGAGCCGGGAGAGGAGCGCAGCGGCATCGCCGTGCTGAACACCGGCGGCGCCAACGCGGTGACCCTGAAGAACTCCTACCGGCGCCGCGTGCAGGTCTTCGTCCAGCGCACGGGCTGGCTCGACCAGGGCGACGTCCATCACGATCTGAACGACGCGATCCAGGACTTCGAGATCCCCCCGGTCGCCGGTTACGCCGGCGTCATCAACACCATCGGCGGCTATTTCACGGGCGATGTGGCCTACACGCCGGTGACGATGCCGCCGATCACCCTGGAGAACATCGACAACGCCAAGCGCACCTATTACGAGATCATCACCGGCGGCCTGGCCGGCTTGAATCCTCCCAGCGAGCCCTGGCTGACGAGCAGCCAGCAGGACCAGATCGATTGGGTGGCGCTGAAGAGCCTGGTCTGGGACTTCTTCGTGCCGCTGGTGATGAACGTCGTCGCGACGGCCAACCAGGTCGAACAGCTCGACGGCCTGCTGGGGGTCGAGGATGGACTGGGCGGCGACATCCAGACCTTCGTCGGCTTCTGCATCACGACGGTGCCCGCGATCGTCACACACGCCTCGCAGGGCAACATCGTCGACGCCCTGGCGGAACTGTGGAGCGCCTTGACCGGTACGGGCGATTTCCAGAACTCCGCCTTCGGCCTGGTCCGCAACATCTTCCAGTATCTCGGCGTCGAGGCCGGCTACACGGGCATGGCCATGGAACGGGCGGCCGAGTACCTCGGCCTGGTCGGCTGGATCGACATCGTCGGCAACTACCTGGACAGCGGCGCCGTGGCCACGCACTGCTCGCTGTCGAACCACTCGGAGGTCTGGGAGCTGACGGTGACGTCGCCCCTGCTCACCCTCACGCCCCGGGAGCCCGTGATCCCGCTCGGTTCCCAGGTGGACACCCTGCGCATCAACCTGGTCGACGACACGGGCGGCGACCTCGGCGGCGCGAGTTTCAAGTACCACTGGCACTGCGGCGGCGGACACGGCCGCATCATCAATCCCATACATCCGAGCGCCGGAAGCAACGATTTCGAGACCAGCAGCGACTGGGTGCGCTACGAATCCGACATCGCGCTGGGCGCCGGCGCGGACGAGGTCTACGCGGAGATCTACGTCACGCTGGGCGGTATCGACACCTACGTCGGCGCGGACACCACCGCGGTGACCGTCATCGGGCCGGAGCTGGTGCTGCCCGACTCGCTCTTCACCTGCCCCGGGGGCAATTTTCCCCTCAATCCCACGCTGGATCCCCCGTACGGACCCGACGTCGTGCTGCGGTTCCAGTGGCAGTGCGGCGGCGCCGCGGGCACGCTGAGCGGTCCCGAGGGCCAGACCGGCAGCTGGACGACGACCGGGAACCCCGCGGCCAGCTACAGCGGCGATCCCGCCGGCGGCTTCGACACCATCGTCTGCAGCGTCGCCATCGAGACCGACGGCGGCACCTTCGCCACCGTGGCCGACGCCGCCATCGACGTCGAGGTGGCCGACCAGGAGATGTTCAACGGCGCGACGTACGGCGAATCCCACTACGACCCCGCCCAGAACATCGGCGGCTGGGGCGTGTACGTGCGCTTCACGAAGATTCCCGGCGTGGCGCGCTACCGCGTCCATGGCTACGACTTCTACGACTGGGCCTACTACGGCGACCATTTCGACCGCACCGGACCGCCTTGGCCGACCTACTCGCAGGATCTCGGTGACGAGGTCCTGGTCTTTTTGACCGGCGGCGGCGGCAACGGCGATCCCGCCGACGCCCTCGCCTGGGGTCTGAGCCGCTTCGAGGGGGCGATCTGGGAGATCACGCCGGTCTGTCCCTAGACGCGGCGAGCGGGCTGCGCCCGGCGAGGGGCGCAGCCCGCTCGGGGAAACAGCGGGCACAGTCGGCCGCCTGCTCGCGCCGGACGGTCAGTGCGCCGCCATTCCGCTCCTGAAGAGGAAGAAGGCCGCGGCGCACAGGCAGAGGCCCGCCCACAGGTAGTCGAGCTTGACCTGTTCGCGCAGATACAGCGTGGCGATCGGAACGAACACGCTCAACGAAATGATCTCCTGCAGGATCTTCAACTGACCGATGTTCATCTGCGCGTGCCCGATCCGGTTCGCCGGCACTTGCAGCAGGTACTCGAACAGCGCGATCCCCCAGCTCGCCAGGGCGGCGATGATCCAGGGCTTGTGGCTCAGCTCCTTGAGGTGCGCATACCACGCGAGCGTCATGAATACGTTCGAAGCCGTCAGGAGCAGGACCGTCTTCGCTATCGGAGGCAACACTTCCACGCTCCTACGACATATCGGCCGATCACCGCACGAGCATGATGGACTGCGCCCGGCGATGGCGGCCCGAACACGCCGTGCCCGATGCGCTCCCGGGGCCGCCTCCGCTGATCGTCTCCACTCAGGGCCGGTAGCCCGCCTTCACGCCGCCCCAGGTCGATCGCGTCGTTCCCACCATTCCGGAATCGATCCACGCGGGGTCGGCCGCGTCGGCGCCGGCGTCGCTCCCGAGCTGTCCGTCACGGCCGGGCACGGCACAGGTCGCGACCTGGCCCGATGCGTCCTCGAAGGACCACGCCCCCTGCAGGTGGGCGTGGTCCGGATGCCCGGCATCGATGCGGCGGGTCATCCAGACCCGGATCGCTTCCTGGCCGACGACGTTGTCGAAGATCCGGACCTCGTCGATCGCGCCGTCGAAGGGGAAGGACCCGTTGGGTGTGTTGCCGATCACCAGGTTCGCCGTGGCGTCGATGATCGCGCCCCAGTAGTAGCCGTTCAACTCTGCCTCCCCGTCGACGTACATGACGAGGTCCCCTTCGGCGGAGCCCGCCCACGTCACGGCCACGTGCACCCACTGGCCCAGATGCGCCGAGATGTTGACCATCCCGACGATGCTGCCGTTGGTGATGAACCTGAGCATTCCGGAGGAGTCGACGTCGAGCTCGTAGGCGTTGGCGGCGTCGCGGTCGGAGAGGATCCGCCCGCCGTTGAACGCGTCGCCGCGGATCCAGGCCTCGAGCGTCAGGGGCCCGGTGAGGTTGACGGGGTCGGAGATCAGGACCCTGTCGTCGGACCCGTCGAACTCCAGCGCGTGACCGCTCTGGGCCCATGCGCCACCTGCCGCGACTCCGAGTACCATCACCGCTCCCAGACCGATCCAGATGGCCGTGCGCATTTCGATTCCCCCTTCATTGTCACGAAGTCATGCGATCGATTTGTCGATCATATCACCAACCGATTGAAACGATTCTGCAGCGATCGCCTCGACTGCCGCTGATCCATGCATCCCGGATATGCGGCTCGGCGACGGTCAGGGCCGGTAGATTTCCTTCACGCCGCCCCAGGTCGACCGCGTCGTTCCCACCATCCCGGAACCAATCCACGCGGGGTCGGCCGCGTCGGTGCCGGTCTCGTTTCCGAGTTGCCCGTCCCGGCCGAGGACGGAGCCGGCCGCGACCTGGCCCGATCCCTCCTCGAAGCTCCACGCCCCCTGCAGATGGGCGTAGTCCGGGTGCCCGGGACCGATCCGGCGTGTCATCCAGGTCCGGATCGCTTCCTGGCCGACGACGGTGTCGAAGACCCGGATCTCGTCGATCGCGCCGTCGAAAGGATATGTGCCCCAGCCGGAGATGCCGATGGCCAGGCTGCCCGTGGCGTCGGACATGGTTCCCGTGTAGTAGTAGGCCGCCTCCGCTTCCCCGTTGGCGTAGATGTCGATGTCCCCGCCGGCGGGCCCCTCCCATGTCACGGCCAGGTGCACCCACTGGCCGAGATACTGCGAGATGTCGAGCATCCCGCGGGCGCCGCCATTGATCGTGAACCTCAACGACCCGAGGGAGTTGATGTCGATCTCGTAGCCGTTGGCGGCATCCCGGTTGGAGAGGATCCGCCCGCCGTCGAACGCGTCGGGGCGGATCCAGGCCTCGAGCGTCAAGGGCCCGGTTGCGTTGACGGGGTCGGAGACCGTGACCCGATCGTCGATCCCGTCGAACTCCAGCGCGTAGCCGCTCTGGGCCCATGTACCCCCTGCGGCGAGTCCGAGTACCATCGCCGCCCCGAGACCGATCCAGCCTGCCGTGCGCATTTAGATTCTCCCTTCGCTGGTCTTGTGTCTTCCTTCGATGTGTTCAACCATAACACGTGCCGGTTGAATCGAATAGGCCGTCCAGACAGGTTCGGGCGGCCGCCTTGTAAAGGGGAGCCGGAACCTCTATAATAGTAGGAACAGCCCTGGACACGCACCCTCCTCCAACGAATAAGCCGACAACATGAAACGAACCAGCTTCGTATCCTGCCTGCTGCTGCTCCTGGCGACCTTCGTCCCCCACGCAGCGACCGCGGCCGCCCAGGACGACAACGTCGAATGGACGGGGATCTCCCACATCGCGTGGCTCGACCGCGACCCGCCCTGCCCGACCGACGGCGCGGCCTTCACGGTCCGCTTCCAGGCCTACCGCAACGACCTCACCACGGCCCGCCTGAACGTGGACGACGGGTCGGCCACCTGGGTCGCCGCGTCGCTGACGGGCACCCGCGGGCCGTACGCCGTCTGGTCGGCCCAGGTCCCCGCGACGGCATCGGCGACGCTCTCCTACTACATCGAGCTCACCGACGGCGCCGACACCGATTACCTGAGCGTCGGCGGGATGACGTCGGATCCGCCGGTGGACGGCGGCTTCGCCCTCGACTTCGCGACCCTGGAACACGCCCCGGTCGGCGCCACGCCGCTGCCCGGCGGCGGGACGGTCTTCAAGGTCTGGTCGCCGACCCGCACGACGGCCCACGTGCGCGGCGAGTTCAACGGCTGGGGCACAGGCGATCCGCTGACCAAGGTCGGCGAGCACTTCGTCGGCCGGGTCGCCGATGCCGCCGCGGGCCAGAAGTACAAGTACTACTTCCAGAACGCGTACTGGAACACCGACGCGCGCGCGAAATCGCTGGACCCGTCCGACAACTACAACGCCCTGATCGTGGATCCGCACGGCTACGCCTGGCAGGCGGACGACTTCGACGTGCCGCCGTTCGAGGAGATGATCGTCTACCAGCTCCACGTGGGCACCTTCGCGGGACGCAACGATCCGTACGGGACGGCGCCGTTTCCCTCGCGCTACGCGGACGTCGCGGCGCGTGCCGCCCACCTGGCCGAGCTCGGCGTCAACGTCGTCATGCTCAACCCGGTCACCGAGTTCCCGGGCGACTACTCGGCCGGCTACAACCCGGTCACCCAGTGGGCGCCCGAGTGGAAGTACGGCACGCCCGACGACCTGAAGCAGATGGTCGACACCCTCCACGCTCACGGGATAGCCGTGATCCTGGACATCGTCTGGAACCACTTCTCCTACACCGACAACTACCTCTGGAACTACGACGGGACCCAGATCTACTACGACGATCCGGCGGTCGCGACCCCCTGGGGCGACCAGGCTGATCTCGACCGCGACGCGGTGCGCGACTACTACGCCGACAGCGCGCTGCTCTGGCTCGATGAGTACCGCCTGGACGGCTTCCGCATGGACGCGACCAGCTACATGAACATCGCGCCGCAGGAGGCGTCGGGCTGGAGCCTGATGCAGCGCCTGAACGACGAGATGGACAACCGCTGCGCCGACAAGATCGCCCTCGCGGAGCAGCTGCCCGACAACTCGTGGGTCACGCGGCCGACGAACATGGGCGGGGCTGGCTTCGACGCCCAGTACTACGACGCGTTCACGGACCAACTCCGCTCCGAGATCTTCGCCGCCGCCGCGGGCGACCCGGAGATGTGGCGGGTCAGGGCCATCATCATCGGCAACGGCGCGTATCTCGAGGGCCGCCACGTGGTCAACTATCTCGAGCTGCACGACGAGGCCTGGCCGTCCAGCGGCGGGCAGCGCATCGTCAAGACCATCGACACGACGGCCCCCCACGACGACGACTGGGCCAAGGGGCGGGTGAAGCTGGCGCAGGGGCTGGTGATGACCGCGCCGGGCATCCCGGCCATCCTGCAGGGCACCGAGTGGCTCGACGACACCGATTTCGGCACGGACTCGGCCAACCGCATCGACTGGTCGAAGAAGACGACCTACGCGAACATCTTCGCCTACTTCCGCGACCTGATCGCGCTGCGGCGGACATCGCCGGCGCTGCGGGCCGACGCCGGCGTGGACGTCTTCCACCTGAACGAGGGCGGCAACGTGCTGGCGTTCCAGCGCTACGACCTGTCGGGGAACATCCTGGTGGTCGTGGCGAACTTCGGCAACGGGGACACCCCGGCCTACCGGATCGGGCTGCCGCAGGGCGGGACCTGGCTCGAGGTCCTGAACAGCCAGGACGCCGCGTATGACGGCAACGGGATCACCAATCCCGGGGACCTCGTCGCGGAGGCCGTGGGCGCCGACGGGTTCGACCAGTCGGCCGAGATCGCGCTGCCGCGGATGGGGCTGGTCGTGCTGGCGCAGGACAGCGGCACGGCGGTCCCCGGCGGAGCGCCGGATGCGGGCGCGCGTGTACGGCTGCTGGGGGCCTATCCGAATCCGTTCAATCCGCGGGTCACGATCGCGTTCGAGATGCTGCGGTCCGGTCCGGTCCGGGTGTCGATCCACGATGTCTCGGGGCGGCGGGTGCGGACGCTCGTGGCCGGGGACTTCGGGGCGGGCGTCCGGCGGATCGTCTGGGACGGGGCGGATGATGCGGGAGGGGATGTCGCCTCGGGTGTCTACTTCGTGCGGCTGGTAGGCGCGGGGACGAAGGCGACCCGGAAGGTGATGCTCCTGCGGTAGGGAAGGGGGCCCCGCAGCGGTCACGGCCGGTTTCGGCCCGGCCCCGGTTTGCCGCGC
>JAHIYU010000025.1 GCA_018814885.1 bacterium
GGCATCGTGCGCGACGAGCAGGGGCGCAAGATGAGCAAGTCACTGGGCAACAGTTCCGATACCGTCGACTTGATGGACAAGTACGGTGCGGACGCCCTGCGCATGTCCATGCTCATGCTCACGCCCACGGGGCAGGACACCTTCTTCAGCGAGGAGACGCTCGAGGTCGGCCGCAATTTCTGCAACAAGGTCTTCCAGGCCACGAAACTGATCCTGGGGCACTGGGCCGAGGCCGGGTTCGACGGCGACGATACGGCCGGGGGCGCGGGCGGCGGCGCCGACCTGGGCGTCCTGCGCGAACACGAGAGCGATCCCGCCGCGGCCGCGCAGGCCCTCTGGCGGGAGATCTTCGGCGCGCCGGCGCCGTTCGCGTTCCGCGGCGACGCGCTCGCGCTCGAGGACCGCTGGATCCTCAACCGGCTGGCGACGGTCACCGCGGAGGTCAACGCCAACCTCGAGAGGCGCCGTCTGAACGATGCGGCCTACGCCGGCTTCAGTTTCTTCCGCCACGAGCTCTGCGACTGGTACCTGGAGGCCATCAAGCCCCGGCTGCGCGACGAGGCGCAGCGCCGGGAAGCCCTGGGGCTGGCCGTCTGCGCCCTGGCGGTCAGCTACAAGCTGCTCCACCCGGTGATCCCCTTCATCACCGAGGAGCTCTGGCACGGGCTGCCCGCGTCCCGCGGCTTCCTGATGGTGTCGCGTTTCCCCGTGTGCGAGGGCGGGGCGCCCTGGACGGCCGACGCGGCGCGCTTCGACGCTGTCATCGGGATCGTGAGCGCCGTTCGTTCCCTGCGCACCGACCTCAACGTGCCGCCCGGTCGGCGCGGCCGCGTCCTCCTGCGTGTCCAGGACGACGCACAGAGCCGGACCCTGGCCGCCGATGCCGGGAGGATCGCATTGCTGGCCAAGCTGGAGAGCGTCGAGGTCGTGGTCGCGGGGGAGGACCCCTCGCCGGCGGGCGTGGCCGTGGCCGGGGCGGTGGAGATCTTCCTGCTGATGACCGGGCTGGTCGACCTGGAGAAGGAGCGTGACCGGCTGACCAAGGAACTCGCCAAGGTGGACGACTTCATACGCGGCAGCTGTCGGAAGCTGGAAAACGATCAATTCACGCAGCGCGCCCCGGCGGAGGTCGTGGACCGCGAGCGGGAGCTGCTGGCCGAGAACGAATCGCGAGCGGAAGCGTTGCGGAAACGCGTCGCCGCACTCGGCTGAGACCGCAGAGGAGGGACCATGTCAGCCGACCGGCCCGTCTACCAGACTCCCGGCGCCATGATCAGGGCGGCGCGCACGGCACGGAGACTCAGCCTGTCGGATCTCGCCGCCGAGACCCGCATCCCCGACCGTCTGCTCTCCGCCATCGAGAACGACGACTACGACCAGCTCTCGGGCGCTCTCTATGCCCGCAGCTTCCTGCGGACCTGTGGGCAGAGCCTGGGCCTCGACCCGTCGCTGCTGATCGACAGCTACGAGCGCCTGTTGACCGAGCAGGAGCCGGAGATCCCGGCGGACCAGACCTGGGAGGAGGAGGCCCAGATCCAGCGCATCGGGGGTCTGCCCTGGCGGAAGATCCTGGTGATCGGAACGGCGCTGGCGGCCGTGGCGCTTGTCGTCTGGCTGGTCCAGCGTTCCAACGGCGACGACGCGACTCCACGCGGCGATGCCGTCGAGTCCGAGGCGAGGCTCCAGGCGCCCGGCGAAGCCGGTGCCGCCGGGTCGGCCGCCGGCGATTCCACCGGCCCGGTCGGCTCCGACGTTCTCCCGGGAGACGGGGAGGGACCGTCCGCTTCGGCCGAAGCCCCGGCGGGAGCCGCGACCGGGGTGCCGGCGCAGGGAGGCGATCCCCGCGGCGTGGATACGATTCCCGGTACGACGGCCGGGGAGGCGCCGCCCCCGTCCGACGTCCTGACCGCCCTGGGGTCCCTGCCCCGGGGAGACCTGTCCCTCGTCTTCGACGACGGCGAGTCTTGGCCCCTGGTGCTCTGCGTGGTCACCGATCGACGACTCGGCTTCGCCGTGGGCAGCGACGGCGACCGCGAGGCGCGAGACGTCGCCTGGCCGGCGCGTCCGGCCCAGGGCGTCCCGCAGGAAGGCGTGGTGGCGGGGCGGCTGTACGAGGTGGGCGGGCGTTATGTGGCCTACTGGGGCGCCGCCGATCATTTCCTGCTCAAGCTCACCCGGGCCGACGGCGTGACCGTCGTCCTCAACGGCACGCCTCTGGCCATCCCGGCACGCAGCGTGGGCCGCGAGTGGGTGCTCGACCGCTCGCAGCTCGGGCCGTGAGCCATGGGCGGCTTCGCACTCCGCGCCCCCTTTCCGCCGCGGGGCGATCAGCCCGCGGCCATCGCGGCCCTGGTGCGCGGCGTCGCGGCCGGCATGCCCTGCCAGACCCTGCTCGGCGTCACCGGCAGCGGCAAGACGTTCACCATGGCCAACGTCATCGCCGAGACGGGCCTGCCCGCGCTGGTCTTCAGCCACAACAAGACCCTGGCGGCCCAGCTCTACGGCGAACTCAAGGGCTTCTTCCCCGAGAATGCCGTCGAGTTCTTCATCTCCTACTACGACTACTACCAGCCCGAAGCCTTCATACCCTCGACGGGCACCTACATCGAGAAGGACGTCAGCATCAACGAAGAGATCGAGCGCCTGCGGCTGCGGGCCACGTCGTCCCTGATGTCGCGCTCCGACGTGATCGTGGTCGCGAGCGTGTCGGCGATCTACGGCCTGGGCAATCCCGACACCTTCCACCGCAACATCATCCCCCTGCGCGAGGGCGACCGGCTGGGCCGAGACGATCTGCTGCGACGCCTGGTCGACGTCCATTACGCCCGCGCCGACGACGGTGGCTACGGGACCTTCCGCGTGCGCGGCGACACGATCGACGTCTGCGCCGCCTTCGACGAGCGGGTGCTGCGCGTGGAGTTCTTCGGCGACGAGATCGAGCGCCTGACGCTTGTGGACGGCCTGACCGGCAAGCCCTTGCAGCGCATCGCCGGGACGCGGATATATCCCGCGCGCCAATTCGTCACCGAGCGGGAGCGCCAGGACGAGATCCTGGACGAGATCGGCCGGGATCTGGAGGTGCGTTTGGGGGAACTCGACGCGGCGGGCAAGACCATCGAGGCCCAGCGCCTGTCGTCGCGCATCCGGTTCGACATGGAGATGATCCGCCAGGTCGGCTACTGCAGCGGCGTCGAGAACTACTCGCGCTACTTCGACCGCCGCGCGCCGGGCGAGCGTCCCGCCTGCCTGCTGGACTACTTCCCGGACGAGCATCTCGTGTTCGTCGACGAATCCCACGTGACCATCAGCCAGCTGGCCGCCATGTACCGCGGCGACCGCTCGCGCAAGGAGACACTTGTCGAGCACGGCTTCCGCCTGCCGAGCGCGCTGGACAACCGGCCCCTGCGGTACGAGGAACTCGAGGACCTCATGCCGCCCACCATCTTCGTGTCAGCCACGCCCGGCACCTTCGAACTGGAGAAATGCGGAGGCGAGGTGGTGGAGCAGGTAATCCGTCCCACGGGTCTGGTGGATCCGCCCATCGAGGTGCTGCCGGCGTCGGGGCAGGTGGACGATCTCATCGGCAAGGCCCGCGCGACGGCCGGCCGGGGCGAGCGCGTCCTGGTGACGACCCTGACCAAGCGCATGGCCGAGGACCTGGCGGAGTACCTGCGGAACATCGGCCTGCGCGTGGCCTACCTGCACGCGGACTTCGCGGCCCTGGACCGCGTGGAGATCCTGCGCCGGCTCCGGCTGGGCGAGTTCGACGTCCTGGTGGGCGTGAACCTCCTGCGTGAAGGTCTCGATCTGCCGGAAGTGGCGCTGGTCGCCATCCTGGACGCCGACCGCGAGGGCTTCCTGCGCTCGGAGCGCAGCCTCATCCAGACGGCCGGCCGTGCGGCGCGCAACGTGGGCGGGCTGGTCGTGATGTACGCCGACAGCATGACCGGCTCCATGGAGCGGGCCATCGGCGAGATGAACAGGCGCCGCGCCCGGCAGCTAGCCTACAACCGGGAGCACGGCATAACCCCCCGGACCATCACCAAGACGCGCGAGGAGATCCTGCAGGCCACCATGGCGGCGGGGGAGGCCGGACGCGGTCCTGGCGCGGCGGCGTCCGCCGAACGACCTTGGGAGATGATACTCGACCGGGACCTGCCGCCTCGCGAGATCGTGCAGCTGCTTCACAGCGAGATGCTCGTCGCCGCTGAGGCGCTGGATTTCGAGAAAGCCGCGTCGTTGCGCGATCGTATCGAGGACCTCCGCGCGCAATGGGGCCTGACGACCGGAGGTGACGAATCATGAGCGACCGTACGCATACGCCGCCGGCCTTCCCCGCGGGCGCCTGGCTGGACACCCTGCTGGACGCCTGTCTCGCGGAGGATGTGGGAACCGGCGACGTCACGACCGACGTCGCGGTCTCGCCCGACGCGACGGCCGTGGGCGTGATCGCGGCCCGCACCGCGGGAGTCGTCGCGGGTCTGCCCCTCCTCGGACCGCTCTACGCCCGCCTCTCGGCCGACGTGACGGTGGACCTCGTCGCTTCCGACGGCGACCGCCTGCCGCCCGGACGGCCTGCGGCCCGGTTGCACGGCCCCGCCGCGCCGATCCTTACCGGCGAACGCGTCGCCCTCAACTTCCTCCAGCATCTGAGCGGCATCGCCACCCTGACGTCCCGCTACGTGGAGGCCGTTGCGGGTACGGGCTGCCGCATCCTGGACACCCGCAAGACGTTGCCCGGCTACCGCGCCCTGGCCAAATACGCCGTGCGTTGCGGCGGCGGGCACAATCACCGCCTGGGCCTCTACGACCGCATCCTGCTCAAGGACAACCACTGGGCGTCGCGGGACGCCTCCCTGGCGGATCTCGTCGCCCGGGGAAGGCGGCGCCATCCGGATCTGGCGATCGAGGTCGAGGTCGACTCCCTCGACCAGTTCGCCGACGTGCTGCCCCTGCGCGTCGACTGGATCCTGCTCGACAACTTCACGCCGGAAGCGACGCGCGAAGCGGTCCGCCTGCGCGCCGCGCGCGAGACCGGAAGCTGGCGCACTCGCCTGGAATCGAGCGGTAACCTGGACCTGGCCAACGTGCGGGCCTACGCCGCGGCCGGCGTCGACGCCTGCTCGGTGGGTCGTCTGACCCATTCCGTCCCCGCCCTGGATCTCGGACTGGACATCCGCACCACAGAGGACCGGTGATGATTCTCCTGCACAAGCGCGACTGGTTCGGCGTCGCGGGCTTCGACCCCGGCGAAGCGCGACTGCGTCGCGGCGGCTTCCTCTACCTCCTCGACCAGGCGGGGTCCACGAGCGATTACCTGCTGAGCCGCGGCGGCGCCGCCGAGGGCCGTCTCTGCCGCTGGGACGGCTGGGGCTGGCA
>JAHIYU010000026.1 GCA_018814885.1 bacterium
CGCCGCCGCCGCCCCGCGTACCGGCGCGGTCTCGACCGCCGGCGGCCAGCAGCAGTCCCCACCCACCGGCGCGCAGGTTGCCGGCCGCACCCGTGAACGACCTGCTCTCCGGCCGTCCGGCGTACATGCGCCAGCCCTCCCGTCCAGCTGCCAGCGATCCGGACGCCGACGGCGGGCCCGTGCGGCCGGCCGCGCCGATCAGCAGACCGCAGGCCGCTTGCACGGACAGGCTCCCCGCACCCGCATCGCCGGGTTTCCCCGAGACCGACGCGTACCAGGCCTCCCTGTTCCCGTCTGCCGCGTACCGCCGCACCGCGCGCAGGCGCCAGAAGGACTCCTCGGCGCCGACGCTGAGCCACCGCGTGGACGGGGTCGTTCCGGCATCCAGGCGCCAGGTGTCGGGAACCCACGAACCGGTGGCGAAGTCCGTCTCGAGTATCGGGACATCCTGCTGCGACGACCAGGCCAGTTCCTCCATCACCGCGGCCAAGCTGTCGACGACGGCTTCCTGCCGGGATGTCCGTGCGTCGGCGACCGTTCCCAGCAGCAGCACGGCCGCCCCGGCCGCCAGGAGTGGACCGCACGCGTGCTCCCTCAACCGGATGTCCTTCTCAGCACCAGCATCCAGCGGTGCGTGATGCCCAGGGCTGGATGGGCCAGATGCGAGGTCCGCAGCACGAGACCGCCGCGCACCCAGGCCGTGGTCATCCCCAGCGTTCCGGTGTCAGGCTCTGCGAGGAATCCCAGGGCCAGCCCCGGGACGCATCTGGCCAGCATTGCGACGCGCAGCGTGGGAGCGTCGTCGCGACGCCTGTCCACCGCCACTGCCCAGGCAACCGCCCCCGCCCGGCCGCGCAGGTTCAACCAACGCGACTGTCGGCTCGCCGCGGCGTCCCGGGTCAAGGAGATGGGAGCGGAGCGGATCGTGAGGTGGAAATCGTCGCCGAGCGACGCCCTCAACGCGGATGCCAGTTCCTGGCGCGATGTCGACGCCCCGCCCCATCCATCCGTCCCGCGGAGGGTCCAGGCCAGGCTGGCGCCGAGGCTGCGGCCCCAACCCGCCTCCAGACGCACGAGTCGCTCGCGCCACATATCCGCGCCGAGGATCTGCCATCCCGCCACGACGAAACCGTCGTCCCGGGTCGCCTTCAAGCCCAGGTAGTGCTGCGTGAGCTCCGGCATCTCGAAGAGACGCCCCGTTCCGCAGGCCGCCCAGGAACCATCCACCCGCGGGGCCGCGCCTTCCGTGCTGGAGATCGTCCACTCCACCGGGAAGAGCCAGCCGTCCTCCATCTCGTGGCCCCCGGCCGCCGCGGCGGCACACAGGCAAGCGGGGATCGCCAGTAGGGCGGCGGCGCGCACCGATGAGTTCATGGCCCGTACCCGACCCCGGCGAAAACCAACGCCTTGTGGCGACGGAGCCGCGCCCCGTCGCCGCCGGTGATCGTGAGCAGGGCGATGTTGGCTTCGGGCGACAGCCCCCGTCCCTGTTCATCGAGCCCGTCCCAGGTGACCCGTCGCGGTCCCGCCCCGAGGGCATCCCCGCCCAGATCACGAATACGATGTCCTGTAAGATCATATATTTCAAGGCGCCAGGCGCTTTCCCTGGCGTACAGCTGGAAGATGAACAGGATACTGTCATCCCCTGCATTGCCCGCCACGATGAGCGGTTGGTCGATGGGTACGGACGCTTCCAGGGCATTCTTGCAGCCGGGGGTAGCACCCACCGTCGCAGTGCACACACGCCACAGCGTCAGATCGTGTCCTGCTGGCACCAGACCGCTTCTCTCGAGGCTGCGGCCCGCTGGTACCTCCGCGCCGGCCCAACCGAAGGTCACATGATCGAGGACCGTCCCCTCGGCGTCCATCAGGTGAACCCGATCGGCGTAATCGCGATCCGCGGGCGGCGTGTTGTTCAGGGTGGGCCAGGCGCCGGGGAGTTCCAGCGCGAAGTGCTGGGGAGAGACCGGAGGGCACGGCCAGTCGACACCGTTGCCCTGGGAATTCTCCCACCAGGCTGCGAAGGCATCCGACGACTGCACGAGCACGACCCGCTCGCCGGGCGTCAACAGACGCGGCGGCAGGGAGCGAGGCTCGCCGTCGGTGTCGCGCAAAAAGAAGTTCCCGAGCTCGACAGGTGCGACACCGGCGGCCAGGACCTCGATCCACTCGCAGCCATCGCTCGGCGGCGCCGCCATCACCTCCGTCAGCACCAGCGGCGGCAAGCCGGACATGTAGCGGCCTGCCGCCACCACCAGGCGGCCCCCGTCGGGTTCTGCAAGGGGCCAGTCCAGGAAGAGCTCGGTCTTCCCCTCGAGCGTGGGACGCCAGACGAAAAACACCCTCCCCGCGGCTTCGGGCGGCAGGCGTTCGCACCGGGCCGAGGCCAGCTCGGCGCCGGCGCCATCGACCAGGAACACCTCGCCGGCCGGCAGGGCGGAGAGTCCGCTGGCCACGAAGTCGAGGGCGAGGTCGACCACGCCGCCCGGCCCGGTCATGCTCGCCGGTTCGGCACAGAAGGTGGTGATCTCGAGCCCGAAGGCCGGATAGTTCGGCGCCCCGGGCGTGGGCTCCGCCAGGACGCTCCAGTCGAGGTCGTTGCGGTCGGTGTCGTGACCGTCCGGCCGTCTGGCCAGGGACCCGCCGCCGGCCGCGCCGGGATGCGGCAAGCCCTCGTAGAGCGCAGCCGAAGCGAGCGCCCCGTAGCCCAGCAGGTCGAGCACGGTACCGTCCAGGCTGAGACGGACCGCATCGGGACCGTTCTGCAGCCCCAGCGAGGCCACGGTGTCCGGGGCCGCACCTTCCCAGCCCTGATCGACCACCAGGAAAAAGCCTCCGGGCGCCAGGGTGTCCCCCGGGCTGCCCGTCCAGCGCCCCTGCCAGACGTCGCCCACGGCGCCGTTGGCGAACTGCAGCCGCAGGTCGTCCAGACAGACCGGTTCCGCACCGCCGTTGTGCAGCTCCACGAACTCCCGGCCGCCGTCTGCTCCGGCCGGATCGTACATAACTTCGTTGAGCCGGACCGTGGACAGCGCGACTGCCGGCAGCGCGATCAGGACTGCCGCCGCGACCGACCGTCGCAACGCGCCTCGTCGGCGTCGAATCGAAGACACGCGAGAATTCCGATCCGGGAGGTTGCGCGCGAATCATCTGGAACCGGTCAGAGCATGCCCTCGGCGCGGCGGATGACCCATTCCAGTCCCAACAGGAGAACGACCAGCAGCAGGAGTGGCCAACCGGCCCAGAGGCTCAGTTCCTCGTTGCGTTCGATGCGCACCGGGGACCAGTCGATCCCGGCCAGGGCCGCCGCCAGCCCCGCGGTCACGCCATCGCCGTCGTCGGCGGAGACCACGAAGCCGCCCCAGCTCCGGGCCAGGGTGCGCAGGTGCCGCTGATCCTGCCAGGTCTGCATCTCCTCGAGCGAGGAAGGCACCACCAGAAAAGGTTGCGCCGGGCCGGCGGCCGAGTCCGTACCGGCATGCACGGGTCGCACCTCGTAGCGGGCGGGGGGCAAGGGAGGCAGCGTGATGCGAGAACGCCCCGGCCGTCCCGGTACGTCATCCATACGGAAGGTCCTGACGTCTCCGCCTGGAGCTCCATCCAGACGGGACAGCTTCAGCGAGACCGCCTGGCCGCTGCCCTCCCCCCGCATGTCCCGACCCTGCGTTTCCAGCGTGATCGCCTCTCCCTCGCGGTACAGGTTGCGGTGGCCGGCGATGGTGACACCGGACAGGCTGCGGCCCATTGCCGTCCAGACGAGCAGGTTTCGCGCCAGCCGCGCGGCAGGGTGCTCGCGCGCCTCGTCCTGGTTCGGGGACGGTTGCCAGAAGTACAGCGACCACAGGTCGGGCGACGAGAACCAGGTGACCGTGCCCACGGTGGCGTCGGAGGTCAGCAGCAGGGGCAAGGTCGTCGATCCGCCGCGCACCGGCCGCGCCGACAGCAGCTCGACGGCCTCCGGGGCAGCCTGCGCGCGCACCAGAACGCTCAACGGCGGCAAGGCGGCGAAGGGGCTCTCCCCGCGCGGCGACTCCAGATACGAGAGCAGGGGATGATTGCCGACCCCCGCGGCGACGACCGGCAGCCACTGGCCTGTGACCTCCAGCGCAACGCCCGTCACCGGCAAGATCCCGGACAGATCCCGGGGCGGGCCATTCGCGCCGTGCGGCGGCAAGACGAGAAGACCGAGCCCCCCGCGCACCGCCTCGGCGAGGGAGCGCCAGACCACCCTCTCTTCCAGTCCCGCCGTACCGACCAGGACGACACCGTCCCAGACGCGCCAACCCGCCGCGGATTCGGGCGGGCGCCAGCCTGCGGTGCTGTCGGCGAGCATGAAGCCGTCGGGTCCCGGGTAGGCCACATCCAGGGTCAGACGCTGCTCGGAGATGGCGGCGTTCGCGAGCGCGCGGGCGTTCCAGCCGGGCTGTCCGGTGAGCAGCAGCAGCCGCGATCGCTCCTGCCGCACGGCAATGGCCAGCGACGACCGGTTGTTGGCCAGGTAACGCTCGTTGTCGTCCGGAGCCACGATCAGGTCGTAGAGGTTGAGACCGCGGTCCCGGGCTTCGAACGACAACTCCAGGTGCACGCTCTCGTCGCCGGGCGCGGGAGCCGCCGTCGCCGACGCCAGGGTGTCCCCGTCCTGGACGAGGCAGACGGAGATCGTCCGTGCGCCGGCGTCGGGCATCATGCGCAGGCCCACCGTGGCTTCGACGATGATCTCGTCTCCCTGGAACGCGGTATCCGGGTAGCGCAGGTCCCGCAGACGGAGATCGGGCGGTCCCGCGGTGTCCCCCATCCCGACGAGGACGGCTGCGACGCCTCCGGCCGGCGCCAGTCCGCCGCGGTCCGGAGCCGCGGCGGTCTCGTGTCCGTCCGTCAGGACGATGACGGCCCGCAGCGAGCGGTCCGCCCATTCCTTCGCCAATCCGTTGACGAGCCCGCCCAGGTCGGTGCCGCGCCCGATCGGTTCCATGCCGTCTTCGCCGCGTCGCCAGGGGACCGCCCGGGTCAGTCCGTTGCCGCGCAGATGGATGACGTCGGCGTCGGGGGCCAGAGCGGCGAGCAGCGAATCCAGGATCCCCGCGGCGTACGCCGCCCATTCCCAGCGACTCGCTCCGCCCGGAGCGTCCCGCAGGGCCATGCTGGCCGAGTCCTCGACGACCACGACGGCGGACGGGGCCATGTCCTGCCGTCCCATCTTCAGGATGGAGGGGCCGGCCAGGGACCAGATCAGGAGCGTCACCGCGGCGAGACGCAGACCCGTCAGGATATGCCGGCGGGAGACCGACGCGCGCGGGACGGTCAGAAGATAGTGGCGGCGGATCCAGAGACCCGCCGCCACGGCAAGGACGACCAGCACCGGCCCCAGGTAGAGGGGGATGGTCCAGGCCAGTTCCACGCTACTCGTTCCTGATGGCCGCGTGGGCCGCCGCCAGGCGCGCGATGGGTACGCGGAACGGCGAACAGCTCACGTAGTCCAGACCCACCCGGTGGCAGAAGTCGACCGAACTCGGGTCGCCGCCGTGCTCGCCGCAGATGCCCAGGTGGAGATGGCTGTTGGCCTTGCGTCCCTTCTCGACCGCCATGGCCACGAGCTGGCCCACGCCCTCCTGGTCGAGCTGCTGGAAGGGGTCGGACGGCAGAATGCCCTTGCTCACGTACTCCGGCAGGAAGACGCCCGCGTCGTCGCGGCTGTAGCCGAACGTCATCTGCGTGAGATCGTTCGTGCCGAAGCTGAAGAAATCGGCGACTTCGGCGATCTTGTCCGCGAGCAGGGCGGCGCGCGGGATCTCGATCATGGTGCCGACCAGGTAGTCGACTTCCGCGCCCACTTCCTCCATCACACGCTTGGCGACGGCGATCGACAGCTCGCGCAGGACGGCCAGCTCGGGCACGGTGCCGATCAGGGGAATCATGATCTCGGGTTGGACGTCAACGCCCCGCGACTTGACCGCGAGCGCAGCGCGGATGATGGCCTCGACCTGCGTCTCGTAGACCTCGGGATAGGTCAGGCCGAGACGGCAGCCGCGGTGCCCGAGCATGGGGTTCATCTCGTGCAGGGACTCGATGCGCTCCTTGAGGACCTGGACCGAGACGCCCAGTTCATCGGCGAGCTCCTTGATCTCGGCCGCCTGCTCGGCCGACGGCAGGAACTCGTGCAGCGGCGGGTCGAGAAGCCGCACGGTCACGGGAAAACCGTCCATGGCGGTGAAGATGCCCTCGAAGTCGGCCTGCTGCAGGGGCAGTATCTTGGTGAGAGCCTTGCGGCGGCCCGCCTCGTCATCGGCCAGGATCATCTCGCGCATCTTCTTGATGCGGTCCTCGCCGAAGAACATGTGCTCGGTGCGGCAGAGGCCGATGCCGGCGGCGCCGAAGGTACGGGCCTGTTCCGAATCGTGGGGCGTATCGGCGTTGGTGCGTACGCCCAGCCGGCGCCGGGCGTCCGCCCATTCCATGACCTTCTTCAGGTGGGGATCCTCGAGGCTGGGCGCCACCAGGGGAACCTTGCCGTCGATGACGATGCCCTGGGTACCGTCGATGGTGATCAGATCGCCGGCCTTGAAGGTCTTGCCGCCGATCTGCATGGTGCCTTCCTGGTAGCTCACCTTCAGCTCGCCGCAGCCCGCCACGCAGGGCTTGCCCATGCCGCGGGCCACCACGGCCGCGTGGCTGGTCATGCCGCCGCGCGCGGTGAGGATGCCCTCGGCGCTGTGCATGCCCTCGATGTCCTCGGGGCTGGTCTCGCGACGTACCAGCACCACCTTGCGCCCCGCAGCGACGGCGGCGACGGCGGCGACGGCCGAGAAGACGATCTCGCCCTGCGCGGCACCTGGCGAGGCGGGCAGGCCCTTGCCCAGTTCCTTGATCTCGGCCTTGGGATCGATCTGGTCGTGGAGCAGCTGGTCGAGATGCTCGGGCCCGACGGCCAGCAGGGCCTCGTCCACGCTCATCAGGCCCTCGCTCTCCATCTCGGCGGCGATGCGCACGGCGGCGCTGCCCGTGCGCTTGCCGTGGCGGGTCTGCAGCATCCACAGGCGGCCGTCCTGGATGGTGAACTCGATGTCTTCCATGTCGTGGTAGTGCTTCTCCAGCTTATCGCGGATTCCGCACAGGGTGGCGTAGGCCTCGGGCATGACCCCCTCCAGGGTGGGCAGTTCGCGGATGGGGTTGCCCGCGGGAAGCTTGTCGCGCCCCTCGTTGTTCAGGGCCTGGGGCGTGCGCGTACCGGCCACCACGTCCTCGCCCTGGGCGTTGACCAGGAATTCGCCGTAGAAGAAGTTCTCCCCGCTCGACGGGTTGCGCGTGAAAGCCACGCCCGTGGCCGAGTTATCGCCCATGTTGCCGAAGACCATGGTCTGCACGTTGACGGCGGTGCCCATGTCGTGCGGCAGACGGTTGAGATTGCGGTAGCTGATCGCGCGCGGGACGTTCCAGCTGCGGAAGACGGCTTCGATGCTGCCCCAGAGCTGCTCCATGGGATCGGTGGGGAACTCGCGGCCGGTGTCTTCCTTGACGATCTTCTTGAATGTCGCGATGAGACCCCGCAGGTCGGCGACCGTCAGCTCGGTATCGAGCGCGACGCCCCGCTTCTCCTTCAGCGTGTCGAGCGCATCTTCGAACTTCTCGCCCTCGACGCCCATGACGACGTCGCCGTACATCTGGACCAGGCGCCGATAGCTGTCGTAGCCGAAGCGTTCGTTGCCGGACTTGGCGATCAGGCCCTTCACGGTCTGGTCGTTGAGTCCGATGTTCAACACGGTATCCATCATGCCGGGCATGGAGATCTTGGCGCCAGAGCGGCACGAGAACAGCAAGGGATCGGCGGGATCGGCGAAGCGCCGGTGCATGACCTTCTCCACCTTAGCGATGTTCTTTTCGACCTCCGCACGGAGTTTATCCAAGATGGTGGGGGTGCGCAGGTAGGCGATGCAGCACTCGGTCGTGATCGTGAAACCGGGCGGCACGGGGATCCCGATCCTGTCCATCTCCGCCAGATTCGCGCCCTTGCCGCCAAGCAGGGCTTTCTGATCACCGCCGCCTTCGGCCTCGTTGTTGCCGAAAAAGAACACTTGCTGTTCGGCCATCACTTTTTTCCTCCAGTTTCAGGCCAAGTCGTTCCGATATTTCAGATTCCTGCCATGACCATTGAATTGGCCCGGTGAGTGCACCGGGCCAAATATGGTCGATCCCCGCGTCGAATGCAATAGCACCGGCATCCGGCCCGGAGCGCTCGAGAACGGTCCGGGCTACCGGATGATCACGACCTTCCCGTAGAAGTCCTCCCGCTCGAGCATCACGACCTTGTAGATGTAGACGCCGGAGGCCAGGAGTTCGCTGCCGTTACGGGTGGTCCAGACGATGATGTCGCCCTCCTGCTTGTCGGACCCCAGGTCGGCCACCAGATCTCCGTCCAGGGTGAAGACCTGTACCCGGCTGTCCGGGGGCAGGTTCTTGAATCTCACGTCCTCGCCCTCCGCACCGGTGAAACCGCTGCCCAGACGCAGGGGATTCGGGTAGGCGTAGATCTCCGGTCCCGCCTGGGGATCGACGGCATCCTGGTGGACGTACAGCACGACCCTGTTGCCGTCTCCCCCGAAAATGGTGAGATCGTCGCGGGAGAACCGCGCCGAGAAAAGCTGCTCGGCCGTCAGGGAATTGGGCGAGGCGGACGCGATGTTGCCGTAATCGAAGGTCGTGACGGCATAGTAGTAGGTAAAACCCTCATACACGTCGCCGTCGAAGAAGGACACGACGCCCGGGTTGCCGAAGTCGAAGCAGGCGGCCCGCTTGTCAGCGTAGCAATTGGGGATCACGTTGTAGCTCTCGTCACCGCAATGACCCTGGATGCAGGTTTCGGGGTTGCTCTTGTCGTAGAGACCAATCAACTGCATGACGTCCGGCTCGGTCACATCGCCGCGCCAGACCGCGTAGCCCTGGAAGTCCTGGAGCACCAGGGTGAATGTTGTCGCTGCCGCGAAGGTCCCGGCGCCGAAGGAGATGTACACGCCCAGATCGAGGTTTTGGTACTGCGCTTCCGTTTGCGACCCGTTGATGGTATTGCTCATCCTGATCTGGGTGCCGGGCGTGTAGATGCCGCCGCCGTAGGTGCCCAGCAGGTAGTCCACGCCCGCGAGGTTCGAGACCAGGATATTGCTGTAACTCAGGATCCCCGTATCGGAAATGCCGGAGATGCTCCATGCCGTGTCACCGACGGCGCAGGACAGGATGCCGAGGCCGTCCACGGTTGCCAGGTATCGGCCCGCGTCCTCGTCGACGACGAGGCTGCTGATTAGAGGGTAGCCCTCCTGTTCAGGCCAGGCGAAGTCACCGGCGAGCCGTATCCAGGCGTCCCCCCGGTTGGGGGTCCACCACAGGCCGGAGGTCCTGGTGCCGACCGTGATGTCGTCGCTGTCGTCGGGCGACGTCAGGATCGAGACCACGTCCTTGGGCTGGGAATTGGGGTTGAGCAGCGAGTTCCAGATCCACTGCCACGATGAGCCGGCGTCCATTGATTCGTAGAGGCCGAACCTGTTGACGCACACCAGCAGTCCGTCCTCGCCGCGGTCCAGGATGGCGTTGACGCGGGGGGGCACGTTGTCGCCGCCCGTCGGGAAGTTCGCCGAGACCAGGAAGGTGGCGATGAAATCGAAGGTCGTACCTCCGTCCGTGGACCGGTAGAGGCCGAGATTGTTGATGGCCACGAGCAGCCGGTCCGGGGCTTTCCAGGACAGGGCCGACACGCGGCGCAACGCCCATGAGCCCGTGGCCGAGAACTCGGATTGATACCGGGTGAAGGTGAGACCGCCGTCGCGCGTGATGTAGAGCCCGCCCTTCATGGTGCCCACGGCGAACACGTCGGCGTTGTCGGGCGAAAAGGCGATGGCCGTGATCCCGACCTGGTCGATCGCGCCGTCGGCGAAGACGGCGGGGGCCAGCCGTGTCCACTCGCCGCCGGTGCCGGAGAGGAACCACAGCCCCCTGGACAACCTGCCGCGCAGATGGGCGAGGATACCGCCTCCCGCGACCGGGGATTCCGTCAGGTACATGATGTCGGTCCTGGGCAGGTAGGGCAACAGCCCGTTGTTGTACTTGTCCCACGCGGTACCGTCATGACCGAGCACGCCACCGTTGTTGCTGATGTTGAGTTTGCCGATTATGCGACCCGTCTGGGCCTGATTCCTGTTTGACCAGTCGATGATGACGTTGCTGACGCCGGAGGTGCCCACCTCGCCGCCGAAGAGACACAGCATGTTCAGTTCCCGGTCGACATTGTCAGCGTAGATGCCGTCGAGCGTGATGGGGACAGCGATGCCTCCGGTGTCGGCGACGGCGATGCACGTGGACACCATGTCTTCGACCTCGGGCCAGCTGACGATGACGCCCCTGCGACCCGTGGATACGTACTCGACGCCTATCGAAGCGGGAGACATGAGGCGCAGGGAGTCCAGGGCGCATATGGCCGACGGAGTCTGAGCCCAGCAGTCCGAGGCCAGCGAACACATCCCGGCCAGGAGCAACATGACCGTGACAGCGGGTCTCTTCATTTGCATATCCCTCTCTTGGCTGTTGCGGACATTCGAGCGATGTCCGTCCCCTGTGCCTACGGGCTCCTGTCGCGGGTGTTCAGGGAGCGCTTACGGCGTCACCGTCAGGCCGAAGTGTTCGCCCAGAACCCATAGCACGGCCTCTTTCATCTTCTCATGGTCGAACATCGACGGGTCGAAGCCCCAGAGAACGTCGGGGAGGCCGCTGGGCTTGGTCTGCGTGGCCATGTAGGAGAACACGCCGATGGGCATGCCGTCGTTGTTCGTCCGTCCCGTAGCCTCCGAAACGGAGAGACCGCCGCAGGCGACTGCCGCGTCGAAATCGGGATAGTCGTCGTCGCCATGGAGCAGATGCTGGTCCAGGATGTAGTCGTAACGGGTGTAGACGTGCCACATGGGCTCGATCACGCGTGTCCCGTCGTCCAACACCTGGGGATACCAGCTTGTCGGCCTGGCGGTGATGTTCACGTCGTAGTATTCGTCGTACTGGCCGAACTCGTAGGGAACGGTGATATCGGGTATGACGCCCTGGTGATCGACGTGGTCGATGACGTCCCAGACGTAGATCGTGTCGTCGAAGGCGTTGCCGCCGATATGCAGGCTCTTGAAGTCCGGATCGAGGATGATGCCCTTCGTACCGATGCAGCGCAGCTTCAGATCGCGCGTACCCGACCCGCATCGTGACGGCGTGTCGTAGAACGAGGCGGGCTGCATCAACGAACTCACGGACAGGCCCATGCCGCGGTAGGGATATTGCAGCAAGCCCAGTACGGTCAAGCTGCCGTCCTCTTCCTCCCGGGTCCCGAAACTCCTGGCCCTGACGCCGTCGGCGCAGTTGATGTAGGATTCGTCGGAGGTGTAGATGATCGGCGCGAGCCACAGCACCAGCTGATAATCCGTGATGTGGAAGTTGCGGATGACGCCCGTGCCGTTGAGGAAGATGTTGCCGACGTAGGCCTGGTAGGTGTCTAGCCAGACATAGGCTTCGACCGGGATGGGGTCTTCACCCTCACCCTGCTCGACGTAGCGGCCCTGGAAGTTCTGGGCGATGTAGGACAGGCGGTTGAAACGCGATGTCCAGATTATGTTCTTGTACGGTACGACGTCCCGGTAGCCCCAGGCGCCCAGCTCGATCTGGTTGTCGAGTACGTCGCGCGACGCGTTGAAGCCCGAGACGCTGCTGCCGACCGTGAGGACTTCCTCCCAGAAGCCATCCCGGTAGATATCGTTGTCGTAGGGTATGCCGTTCGGGTCGGGCCAGGCCTGGCTCACGATGTCCTGGACGTCGTCGATCAGCAGCAAGGGCAACTGGTCCGCGGCGTCGGGTACGGGCACCACGTTCAGCACGAAGGTATACCTGGTCATCAGGCCGGCGTTGTCCTTGCACTCGATGGTCAGGACGTGGGAACCGGAATCGAAGACCTTCAGATCGGACCGGGTGTGGGAATCGGTCATGCCGAACTGCGTCACCCAGCCGTCATCTTCGTCGTCGGTCAGGTCCTCGACATCCCAACCGTGACGAAAACCGTCTACGATGCCGCCGTAACTCTCGGCCGAACCGGTCCATACGAAGAGCAAGGGCTGGTTCTGGGCGATGTCCACCACGGTGCGTCCGTACAGACCCGTGCCCCTCGCGGACCCCAGATATCTTTCGCGAACGGAGATGATCGGCGAGGCTACGTCGTTCACGTAGAAGTTCTTCACCCCGTTGCCGTAGCTGCGATCCAGCGAGACGGCTCCAGCTGTATCCTGGGCCTGGATCGCGAAGAAGTAATGCTTCAGCCTGCCCTGGGCGTCCAACTTGTCCGCGCTGAAGCTCTGGGCCCGCGCGTCCGGATCCGTCAAGTAGGGTATCCAGTCGCTCCAGCCCGGATCTGAGAATGTGATGATGGTGTCGCCGACGGCTTGATACTCGTTCCTCGTCGACAGGTACACCTCACTACCGAAGGTGTTGATGTAGAGGGCGCTCTTGACCATGTAGCGGATCTTCGTCGGCGTGCCGAGCTCGAAATCGGGATCGGAGCCCGTCCATTTGACCAGGAATGTCGGCGGCACGGGCTGGGATTCCGGGTAGACGCCGCGCAGCGACGGTGGCGCCGTCAGGTAGACCGTCGGTGCGAACGTCGTGGCGGTGAAGGTGACCATGGCGGGCGAGGGATCCACGGCGCCCTTGTCGTCCACCGCGCGCACGAAGATCGTATGCGGCTGGTAGAATCTCCGCAGGTGCTCCGGCAGCTCGTAGTCGTCGATGAAACTGGCGGAGTCCGCGCTGACGAAGAAGACGGTGTCTGTCGCGGTGGTGAAATGCCACGGATGAAGGGTGTCGCCCGTGGCCGGGTCGACCGTCAGGGTATCGCTCACGCTGATGCCGTCGGCGCCGTTCGTCGTGATCTTCCACTGATAACCGTTTATGCGCCCGTCGGGGTCGTTCCCGGACCAGAAGAATTCCACGAAGAAGTCCGTCTCGCGGAGGTACGGCGGCGTACCGGAGATGTAGGTATCGGGCACGGCGTTGATGAGCTCGATGCCGCCGAGTTCGTTGGATGGGGAACAGCCCGCCATCTGGAAGGCGGCATAAGCCACGCCGAGCGACAGAGCCGCCACGACTATTCTCAATACGCGTGCCAAGTCCTACCTCCCGCCAAACTGATTGACCGGCCGTGCCGAGCGAGCTGTGCGCGGGGCTCGTCACTCCAGTGCAGGGAACACCTCTCCGGAGGATGCGACCATCACGATCACGTACCGTTTCACGAACGGTTCGCTCTGCGTGCAGTAGTTGTCGAACTTCGGCCTACCGGCGACGCCTTCGTAGGATATGGTGCAACTCTCGCCGTGGATTACGGGAACCCGCAACAGGGTGTAGTAGACGTAGGCGCAACGGTCCGGCCGGTAATCGCCGTCGGTGCCGTCCCGGTTGTAAATGGTGGCCCTGTTGGGTCCCAGTTGCAAGGTCGTCAGATCGAAAGCGTCCTGGATCGTCGCCTCGTCCCATTGCGGGTGCAGCGAGCGCAGGTAGGATTTGTAGACTCCCGTGCCGAATTGCAGCCCCCACGCGGGCACGAAGACCTCTATCCGGAGACGCCATACGCCGTTGCCGTCGTAGTTCGACGAGTAGGTGTCGTTGAACGTGTATGTGATCTGAGTGAGGTCGTCGAAGCCGCCCCCCTCGCGCAACGCGTTGCTGAGCGAGTCGCGGGCCGAGACGATTTCGTATCGCCACGAGAAGGCCCGGTCCGCCGGATTCCCGTACGTGGGCTCCAGGGGTGCGGTCCGGGGCAGGAACAGGCGTTCCTCCTCCACGTCCTCGGCGTAGAGGAGCAGGTCGTACTCGAAGAAGAAGCCTTCGATGGAATCCAGGTCGGTGGTGTTGATCGGCCTCTCGTGCCAGATGCCCGTGGAGAAGGGGCTGTACCAGATTTTCCTGGCTGTGAAGTTGACTTGTCGCAGATTCGTCCAGTCCGGGTGGCCGGGCACCGCGGCGCCGCTCAGGGAGCAATAGAAGGTGTCGATCTCCGCGTCGCACGGCTCGGTGTAGTAGCCGCTGGTCTCGCCGTCGGTGACCACGTCCACGCAGTTCACGGTCGGTGCATGGTTGGCGAAGAAGCCGAAGGTGTCCGGCGTGCCATCGCGCCGGCCGTGCTCGTCCACCGTACGCATGCTCACCACGTAATCGAAGGGACCGACGATGAAGCTGACCGTGTCGCTGCTGCCGATGGCGAGGTTCGTGTAATCGTCCCAGACGCTCTCGACGGCCTCCGTGTACTGTGTCGCGAAGCGGAGGATGGTGTTCTCCCCGCCCCTGTACTTGCCCTCGGCGTTGAACTTGCCCTGGAACATGACCCCGAAATCGGCCGCCTCCTCGCCGGGGAGATCCACTTTCTTGATGTCCCGGTGGTCGTCCCAGCCGATGGCCTTGAACACCGCGATTGATCTCTGGGGCAACCGCTCGTCCTCGTGGAATACGGTCGTCGAGATCTCTCC
Source organism: bacterium (assembly GCA_018814885.1). NCBI lineage: Bacteria > bacterium. The sequence goes on from JAHIYU010000026.1 coordinate 14,526, forward strand.
CGTGGGAGCGTGCAGGATGTAATAGGGGTAAACCCGCGGCGAGCCCGGGTTGAAGACGTCGTCCTCGTCGTAGAACTGATCGGCCTGGTCGCGCAGGATCTGGGTCTGCGGGTCGTAGTTGATCACGAAGTTCAAGGGCTGCAGATCCGACGGGATCTCCACACCGGCCACATCGATCGTGTTCACCAGGAGTATGTGCACGCCCTGCGTCATCCTCTTGTGGAACACGTCGTTGCCAGAGTTGTCCGAGGCGAATTCCAGGAAGTTCACATCGCTGAAGTACGATACCTGTCGATTGGTGGTTTCGTCCAGGCGGCTTGGTTTCCAGCAATCGCGCGATACGGCGTCACAATCGACGTCGAGGGGCAACCTGTACTTGAATCCGTAGAGGCCGTCTATGGCTCCCACGGTGTCGGTGTTGGCCAGCATCGCCTCGGTGAAGTAGTTGTCATTGGGGGTCCCCCCCGACCAGCTGAACTCGAAGGGATGGCCGTAGCCGATGGTGTCGAAATCGGCGAACCTCGTCTGGTCCGTCTGCTCGAACGAACTGTAGAACGCGATGTTGGGGGTTCCCAGCGCATTGCTGAGGAAATACAGGCGGGCGGGCGAGCGATCGAAATCGCCACGGTCGTCCACGGCGACGATGTGGAAGGTCTTGTCCGCCGTCGTGATCGAACCCTGCTGGATCTGGAAATCGAAGATGGAGTCCGTGCGGGTCGTCCAGTGCCCGATATTGAGCGTCTCCCGGAATTCCGCGGGATTGAAGCGCGTATCCTCCTCGTCCTCGTCCGTCGTCGGATCCTGGATGGAACCGGCGGTCACGGCCCAGACGTAACGCTCGACGTGTCCGTCACGATCGGTGCCGGTCCAGAACATGTGGTAATGGAACTGCCCTCCCTGACCTTCCTGCGGCGCGCCGATGATGTAGGTCTCGGGGGGGTGGTTGACGATCACCGTTTCGGGTTGGAAAGCCCGGCAACCGAAAAGAGCAACCGTCGCGAGGACCGCGATCACGATAAGCCAGCTGGCGATGCGTCGACGTGAAAGCATGCTTTGCTCGCCTTTCAAGCAAACAGCCTTAAGCCCCAAGACGATACCGGGCGGGAACGGGGCCCGATATGGTCTCCTGGACATTAATATCACCGATATCTCGGCCGTGGGGGTAACGCCAAGACTGCTTGTCAAATATAGGGATAAGCTCTCGACGGTGTCAACTTCTTCTTTGGTCCGGCCCACCGGCGCCGCGCCCCGCTGCCTCGGCTTCGGATGGCCGCAGATCCTTCGCCGCGGCAGGCCCTCGGACCGCCGGTGAATACGCCCGCCGGACGTCGCCACGGACCGGCCAGCCGGGGGCGGGCGCAAGAAAAAGGGAGCGACCCCCAGGGGTCGCTCCCAGTCAATGACCCGCGATGAACTACTTCACCAGAGCCATCTTGTTGACGGTGGACTTGCCGGCGGTACGGGTCTCGTAGAAGTAGACACCCGAAGCGACGGACTGTCCGCGATCGTCGCTGCCGTCCCACTCGATGACGTTGACACCGGCGGTCCGGTTCTCGTCGACGAGGGTGCGAACCAGCTCACCACGAACGTTGTAGACCTTCAGCGACACGTGACCGTCACGCGGCAGACTGAATTCGATCTTCGTGATCGGGTTGAACGGGTTCGGCCAGTTCTTGGCGTAGAACGGCTGCTGGACAGGGACTCCCGTACCGGAACCTAGGTGAGTATCGCAGTAGGCGGGATCACCGTAGAAGTACGAGAGAATGTCACACAGCAGTTGCACACGCGCCTGGGGCGGAGCAGGAACCTTGGCGCCGCCGCCGTAAGGCGTGTACCACGAATTGAAGTCGACCGGGCAAACGACAACCTTTGCGCCGGTCATCAGTTCGTTCACGACCATCGCAGCGTAGCCGGGATAGGCGCCTGGATCACCATTCTTATCCAGGAACTCGGCGACCCTTTGGGAGGTCGGGTCGGTATTCTCGGTGATACCGTCGAACTGCTTGAAGTTCGGGCAGGACCCGTAAGCCACGAAGTCGGTGCTGAGAGTCAGAGCGGTGGTGTTGGCTACGAAGCTCACCGTCGGCGCGGACTGGCCGTCGATGGACGTTCGGACATCGTCGGTTTGGAAGTTGACTCCGAAAAAGAAGTTCAACATATTAATGCCGCTACCGTCGGGCTCTGCGTAGATGGCACCCAAGAAGCCATCGCCGGTGGCCAGCAGGTTGCGGCCAGCGGGGTTGAGCAGGAATGACTTCACGAGCAGGATGTCGTTCGAGCCGTCACCATCGAACGGATCCTCTGCACCGGGCACCTTGGCTCCGGTCATGGTGACGCCGCTCAGATCTCCCGCCGTGTAGAGCAGGTGATGATAGAGGGCCAGATTCCCCGAGGTACAGGTCGATCCGAGACCGTTGCCGGTACCCGAGGAAGGACCGTTGGTGTAGTAGAGGTCGTAGTCGGTGCCACGCTCGAGGCCCAGGGCCTTGAGCGAGCCTTCCCACTCGTTCTCCCCACCGCGGTCGCCGAAGTCGTTCCACAGCAGGATCTCCGGCACGTCGCCGACGGTCGTGGACAACACCGTGGGCAGGGCGTGGACCGTGAAGTCGCTGGGCCACTGCCAGGGAACGAAGCCCGTGTCGCCCTCGAAGAGATCGAAGCCGGCGAGGTCGCCCGGCAGGGTTGCGAACACGGGAGCCTCGATACCGACGGTGTCGGAAGCCTGGAAGTAGTAGTGCATCACGTCGCCCGGATACAGGAAGTCGTAATCCGGGAGATTGAAGGACCAGCGTCCGCCGACGTACTGGGTCTCGCTCACCCAGATCGTGTCACCCAGCACCGAGCCGGAGTACGGCACGCCGCTGGAACGCCAGGCGGGATCTGTGTCGAAGACCGGGTTGGTCCTGACTTCGTAGAACATTTCCGGACGCGCGTCCAGACCGGAGCCAACACGGACGGCATCGATGTTCACGACGATCGAGTCGCCGTGCAGGATGCCGGCACCATCTGAGCCGATGATGTCCTGACCCATGTTGAACGGCACGTCCATATCGCCGAGCGCGCCCCAGTTCATTGTCCTGCGCACGCGCGCCGCGTCGTGAGGGAAGTTGTCCTGGGCCAGTTCGAACTCGCGGTACGCGAAGGCCGGACCCGAGTAGCCGTAGGAGTGCCAGGACACGTCGTCGTAGTAAGGCGCCGGTGTCGAGCCGCCAAAGATGTAGGCCGTCCAGGGCGTCGTGACCTCCAGCGACATCTGCGCTTTTATGGCACCGGGTGTCACCAGATCCGTGACGTCCTGGTGGTTGCGGATGTAGTCCGGACCGCCGTAGTACACGAACTGACGGTTGCGCCACGGGGTCCAGATGAACCCGTCGGTGCTCGAGCGGATGTTCCAGGTGTAGAACTGGCCGGCCATCGAGGTGAGATCGAAGTGGCGGTAGACGCCAAAGCGGATCTCGTGGCCCGCCGTGTCGGGATCGATATCGAGGACAGGCGACCAGATCGCGTTGTCGAGACGATAGTCGATCACACCCGCAACACCATAGGTGTAGTTGGTGACGTGGCCTTCGGGGCCGTAGGGCCACTCGAGGTTGCTCGAGGGGCCGACGCCCGGAATCTGGCCGTAATCGATGAACGCCATCTGCGGCGTCACGTTGTCGACGCAGGGGTCCACGTCGTTGAGGATGTCCCAGACTTCGGCGAAGTCGCCGACGAAGGGCACCTGGATGACGTTCCAGTCGATCTGGGAACCGTCCTCGAAGGTGTTGGTCAGACCCTGCGGCACGTCTCCGCCGCACTGATCGAAGTAGACGTTGACGTCGTCGAGCTGTGTGTGGCCGTTGCCGTGGTAGCCGTAGAGCAGACAGTCCTTGTCGGAGACGTAGGTGTCCGAGAAGGCCAGCCACCGCAGGTGCACTTCATCGACATTGACGTAGTCGCCGCTGGCGATGCTGATCGAAACGCTCTTGAAGACGTTCGAATGCAGGCCGGTCATTCCCTGGCGGGTCGTAGCGTCGAGAGGGAACTTCTCCATCGAGCCAGCCGCGTCTTCGTACTGGAGATAGAGATAGTCCCAGTTTTCCTCGGTGTCGTGGTTGATGTAGGCATCAACCGTGATCAGGGTCCCCGCCTCGGGATCGAGAACGGTGCCCCACCAGTCGAGGAATTCGTTGTACTTGTTGGCGTAGCCCTCGAAGGTGCCGCCACAGTCGTAGGCGAACACCTCACCGGCGTACATGGCCTTGTTGCCAACGCCGTGGCCGTTGAGGTTCTCGGCGTTGAAGGTGTCGATGTGCCACTTGGGCTCCAGGTAGGTCAGGTCAGCGGAGGTCCAGCCGTTCCAGGCGGGATCTCCCTGAGTCGGTGTACCGGGAGTAGAAAAGTCGTAGTAGGCGATGACCGTGGTGTCGGCCTTGGTGGCCGACGTCACGGACGTCTGGTTGATTGATTTGTGGACTCTGAGGCCCTCATCGTATTCGACCGGGCCGGCAAAGGCGAAACCGGCACAAAGGGCGAGAGTCATTAGAACGAGAGTGAGTTTCCTCATACTTTCCCCCCATCGCTGAGCAAGTCAACAAATGGTGCAGGTGAAAACTCTGTCTTGGTTGTTCTGAATCGAACGGCCAAGACACGAACAGAGCAGGCAAAAGCAATCCCAGTCACTGGCACAGAGCCGTACTTCAAAGGTCGGGTTGCCATTCCGCTGTGACTGTGACGAGATGACTCGCGATCCAAGCAAGAGTGTCAAGTTAATTAGGGACTTACTTCGAGTGGAGTCAGGCTCAACGTCACATCGGAAAGCACTTTTGCCCTTGAGTCGCACAGGTGACAATACCCAACCCCGGCAGCCAAGTCAATAGGATACATAAAAAAAATATGGGCCCCAGAAGGGGCCCGACGCTGAGTGTATTTTCCCGCGGGAGTTGGAGTTACATCACCATCAGGAACCGGCTTCAAGCGGAGCCACCGCATCAAAATCAGCGTATTGTGCAAACAGACCATAGATTTCCCTCAAAAAATCGTGTCTCAGCATTCTCAGCTCCGGATCTTCAACATTCACACGCACTAAATCGAAGAAACGACCGATGTCCGGTCCCAGCGCGGACAGCGAGCGGAAGATGGCTGCGTAATCGCCTGTCGCACGGCACGCCAGGAGCTCCGGCACGACCGCCACCACCCGGTCCCTCAGCCGTTGCTCGGCGGATTCGGGCAGATCCGAAAAATCCCGGCCGGCCGGCGACCTGCCGCCAGCGAGCCAGCGCGCGACGCAACCGGTGGCGGCGTCGGCGGCGAGCAAGCCGCCTTCCAGGATGTTGCGGCAGCGCTTGAAGCCCGTGGCGAGCATCTGGAAGTCGGGCTGCTCGCGGAAGGAATCGAGGGCGCGCGCCCAGGCCACGGCGTCGGTTGGATCGGCTCCGTGGGCGGGCAGTATCGCGCGCACCGCCTCGGGCGTGAGGTCGAGATCGGTCAGGAGCCTCTCCAGGCGCGTCGAGGCGAAAACCGACAACGCGGCGGCGGCCCCGGCCAGGTCCCGTCCCCCGGACGGCTGTGCAAAGCCGTCCAGGGCCGCCTCCAGGGCCCGCCCGAGATCGAGTCGCAGGCCGCGCTGGATCAGCGTCCGCTGTATCGCCAGCGTGTGCCGGCGCAGGGCATAGGGATCCTTCGCACCGGTGGGTACGAAACCGGCGAGCCAGCAGCCGGCGATGGTGTCGAGTCGGTCGGCGATCGAGAGGGTCGCGCCGAGGCGATCGTCGGGCACGGCGTCGCTCGCGTCGCGAGGCCGGTGGTATTGTTCCAGGATGCCGCAGACCACCTCGCTCTCGCCCGCCGCGGCGGCGTACCTGGCGCCGATGGTCCCTTCGAGCTTCGTGAACTCCTTGCCGTCGCGGATCATCTCGGTGACCAGGTCGAACTTGCAGATCGCGGCCGCCCGGGCCAGCGCCTCGGGCACCGGCCCGCCATCGCCGAGGCCGGTGCCCCAGAGCGTCCCGACCAATCCGCAGACGCGGTCGGTCTTATCCCTGAGGGAGCCGAAGCCCTCGAGCCAGGTGACGTCGGCGAGGCGCTCCACGTGACGGTCGGGCGTCAGCTTGCGATCGCAATCCCAGTAGAAGAGGGCGTCGCTGAGCCGCGCCACCAGGACGCGCTGGTTGCCGCGGACCACGTTGTCCAGGGCCGCATCGTCGCCGTCGCGCACGGCCAGGAACAGGGGCAGCAATCCGTCGTCCTGTGCCCGCCGGACCGCGAAATAGCGCTGATGGGATTTCAGGGCCGTGACGATGACCTCCGCGGGGAGGGCGAAGAATTCCTCGGCGTAACGACCCACGAAGGGCGTCGGGTACTCGCAGAGGTCGACGACCTCCTGCAGCAGTTCCTCATCCTCTATCGGCCTGCCCCCCGAGCCCTCGAGGGCCCTGGTGCCGCCGGCGAGTATCATCTCACGCCGCCTCCGTTCGTCGACGACCACCCCGCTCTCACTCATGCGGGCCAGGTACGCTTCGGGCGTCGCGATCTCCACCTCGCGGTTGTCGGCCAGGGTGCGATGCCCCCGCGAAGTCCTCCCCGCGCTCAGACCGGCGAGCGACAGGGGCACGATCGCGTCGCCGAGCAGCGCCACCAGCCACTGGATGGGCCTGGCGTATTCCAGATCGGCGTTCCCCCAGCGCATCACCTTCGGGAAGGGTATGCCCAGGACGATCTCCGGCACGACCTCGCCCAGGACCGCGGCCGCATCGCGCCCCGGCACAAGCTTCCGGACGCCCAGGAACCGGCCGCCCTTCTCGTCCGCCAACTCGTGGCAAGCGGCGATCTCCGCACCGTTCTTGCGGGCGAACCCGAGAGCCGCCTTGGTCGGCCGACCGTCCTGGTCGTAGGCCACGGACAGCGGAGGACCCTTCACCTCGATCTCCCGGTCCAGTTGGCTCGTCTGCAGGGAGTCGATGAGGACCGCCATCCGCCGGGGGGTGGCCATCACGTGCAGTCCCGAATACGCCAGGGCGTTCTCGGCGAGCTTGTCCGCCAGGGTTCGCGCCACGTGTCGGCGTTCGATGGGCAGGAATCGCGCCGGGAGTTCTTCGGTGCCGATCTCGAAAAGGAAGGGCAGGCGCCCGGTGTCGCTCATCGTGCGTCCTCCCCGCGGCGGAGCAAGGGATATCCCATCTCTTCGCGCTTGGCCAGGTAGGCGCCGGCCACGCGCCGGGCGAGGTTGCGGACGCGTGTGATGTATCCGGTCCTCTGCGTGACGGAGATCGCTCCCCGCGCCTCCAGCAGATTGAAGATGTGGCTGCACTTGATCACCGCGTCGTACCCGGGATGCACCACCCCGGCTTCGATCAAGGCGAGGGCTTCCGCTTCGCGTTCGTCGAAGTGACGGCGATACATCTCCACGTCCGCCAGTTCGAAGTTGAAGAGGGAGAACTCGCGTTCGAACTGGCCCTGCACGTCGCCCCAGGTCAGGCCGCCACCCCAGGAGAGATCGTTCACGTGCTCGACGCCCTGTATGTACATGGCCAGCCTCAGCAGACCGTAAGTCAACTCCACAGACACGGGCTTCAGCCTGAAGCCGCCCACCTGCTGAAAATAGGTGAACTGGGAGATCTCCATGCCGTCGATCCACACTTCCCAGCCCAGACCCGCCGCACCGAGGGTGGGCGACTCCCAATCGTCCTCGACGAAACGGATGTCGTGCTCGCGGGGCTCGACACCGATGGCGCGCAAGGATTCCAGATACAGGCCCTGGGAGTCCGGCGGGTTGGGTTTGAGCAGCACCTGATACTGCAGGAACTGCTGGACACGGTTGGGATTCTGGCCGTAGCGGCCGTCCTTCGGCCGGCGGCTCGGCTCCACGTAGGCGACACGCCAGGGTTCGGGCCCGAGACAACGCAGGAAGGTAGCTGGATTGAAGGTGCCCGCGCCCACTTCCGAGTTGTACGGCTGCACGACGACGCAGCCCTGGTCGCTCCAGAACTGCTGTAGCCTGGCGATCATGCTCTGATAGTCCATCATGGGGCGAAACCCTCCAGTGGCGCGCCGCCGTCCGCCGCGCGCCCCGCGCGCAACAGGTCCAGGCTCGCCGGCAAACGGTACCCGGGGAGGTGGTACGACAGGAAACCGTGCAGCAGGATCCCGATCTCCCGGGACGAACGACGGTTCAGTGCAGCCACCGGACCGTCGGCGCCCGTCAGTTTCCGCATGACCGCGAGAACCCCCGCGCCCAGCGGCCGGCCCCCGCCTTCCGGGTCCGTGGCGACGCACGCCCCGCAGATCGCGCCGCCGCCGGCCGGGCTGAACCGCATGCCGGTCCTGACCTCGGACAGGTCCTGGTCGCAGGCCACGCAGCGGCTCAGGACCGGCGCCGTGCCCTGCAGCCGCAGCAGGGCCAGTTCGAACGCATAAAAAAGCGGGGCTTCCCCGCCCGCAACCTGAGATGATAGCACCTCGAGGAAGCGCCGACAAAGGTCGAAGAGACGCGTTTCGGTCACGCCGCTGGGCCGGCAGCGCTCGACGATCTCCAGTGCGGAGAGCAGATAGGCGGTGCGCTCGAGGCTGTTGACCGCGAGCAGGGGATCGAGCAGCAGCTGCCCCCCCTTGAGATACTGCAGATCCCGCCCGGGCTGCAGGCCGAACTCGGCCTCGACGAGGCGGCCCGGCTGTACCAGCGGCCTCAGCGCGGAGCGGGGACCGCGCGAGCCCTTGGCGATCACTCTGACGTAGCCGTGTTCCTCGCTGAGCAGGGCCGCGACGGTGCTCGTCTCCCCGGTCGGCCACACCCGCAGGACGATCACCCTGCTGGACACGACCGGTTTGGCGATGACCGACAATGCGCCCCCTCCCTCAGTGGATGAGCAACGAGGCCATGCTCAGGTAGACAAGGATGGCGAGTATGTCGTTCGACGTCGTGATGAACGGTCCCGTCGCGATGGCCGGATCGATCCCGAACCGATGCAGCAGCAGCGGCACTGCCGTGCCGACCATAGCCGCGAAGACGATCACCGACAGCATGGAGATGGTCAGCACCAGGGCCAGGTCCCTGTCCCCCACCAGCAGGTCCGCCACGACATACAGGGCAGCCGCCACCAGGCCGCCGGTCAGGAGCGCGGTGGCCAGTTCCCTGAGCAGGTAGCGGCCGATGTGGTAGACGTTGACCTCGCCGGTGGCGAGGCCTCGCACCACCACCGAAGAGGTCTGGATGCCTGTGTTGCCGCCCATGGCCATGATGGCGGGGATGAAGAAGGTGAGGGAGACCGTAGCCACGAGGTTGGCCTCGAAATGCTTCATCATCAGCACGCAGCCGATCTGCCCCAGCAGGGCGCCCAGCAGCCAGGGCAAGCGAGCGCGGGCCACTTTCATGGGCGAGGTCTCGCCCAGCTCCTCGCTGGTGCCGGCCAGCAGGGAGATATCCTCGGTGGCCTCGTCCTCGAGAACGTCCAGGATGTCGTCCGATGAGATGACTCCCACCAGCCGCCCGCCATCATCCACGACGGGCAGAGTCACCAGATCGTGTGTCCGCACGTACTGGGCCACCTGCTCCTGGTCCAGGTTCACGTCCACGCGCATGGGGTCGCGTTCCATGACGTCGATGACAGGCGTGGACCAGGGCTGCAGCAGCATCTCGACCAGCGGTATCCGTCCGCAGAGCACACCCAACCCATCGACCACGTACAGGAAATGCAGGCCCTCCCGGTCGTTCTCGTCCATGGCTCTCACGGTCTGTACCGCCTGCAGACAGGTCGACGATTCGGCCACGTCTATGAATTCCTTGGCCATGAGCCCGCCGGCGGTGTCGGGCGAATACTGGAGCAGCTCGCGGACCTCGTCGCGCTCCTCCTTCTCCATGGCCGCCAGGACTTCTCGGGCCTGCTCGCGGTCCAGATCGCCCACGAGGTCCGCGGCCTCGTCCGAGGGCATCTCCTCGATGAGGTCGGCGATGGCCTCGATGGTGAGCAGCTCCATCAGGGCCGTTACGCTGCGCTTGTCGATCTCCGCCAGCACGTCCGACGCCAGGTCGGTCGGAAGCAGCTGGATGACGCGTGCCGTGTCGTCCACGCTCAGCGGACGCACCACCTCCGAGAGGTCTCCGGGCGAGAGTTCGGCCGCCACGGCGGCCAGCGCGGCGTTGTCGTTGTCCCTCAGCAGCCCCGCGAAGAGTTCGGAATACTCGTGCCACTGCTCTTCCAGGTTGGAAGGGTCGAGATAGCGGTCGTCCTGAGACTCTTCGGGGCCCGCGGGCCGATCATCCTCATGCATCCGATTCACCTCCCGTCTCGTCTATCCCGGTCCTGCGTCTCCGCGTCAACAGGGGTGCCAGGCTCCCCCCCCCCGCCCTCTCGACGACCGCGCCGCCGGAGATGACGAGCCGGATGCCCTCCTCCACCGTCATCGGCAGGATGAGCGCCTCCGCCCGCGGCACCAGCAGCAAGAAGCCGGAAGTGGGATTCGGTGCCGTGGGCAGGAAGATGTGCAGGTTGTCCCGCTGCGGATCGTCGTGCGTGATGAATCCCAGCGACCAGATCCCCCGTCGCGGATACTCGAACATGACCACGTGCTGGAAGGCCTGGCGGTTGTCCGCCAGCAGGACCCCGGATATCTGCTTGGTCACCGAGAAGATGCTCTTGATGATCGGGATACGGTTGATTATGCGCTCGAACAGGCCGAAGAAGGCGACGCCGATGAGCGTTCGCGTGACCAGACCGATCAGTACCAGCAGCAGCAGGCTGACCAGTACGCCGAGCAGGGTCACCAGGAACGGTGGCACGTATTCGCGCAGGAAGACGATCCGTTCCAGCAACGGGCGCAGGGCGTCGTCCACGACCCGGTAGAACCGCCACAGGATCCAGCCGGTGATCGCCAGCGGGGTGACGGTCAGCAACCCCGTGATGAAGTATTGCCGCAGACGCGAGTTCAAGGGGACACGTCCTTTCGCGGCCCGTAGCCGGGGAAGGGCGAGCCGGCGATCACCCTCGCCCGCAGGATGCGCTGGTCCTCCACCTTCTCCACCTCGATGTCGAGTCCGGCCACCGCGGTGCGATCACCGGCGGCGGGCACCTTGCCGGCCGCCTCGTAGATCAGGCCTGCCAGCGTCTCGCTGCCTTCGTCAAGCGGCAGATCTACCCCGAGCAGATCCCGCAGATCCTCCAGGTCGATCTTGGGATCCACCAGGAGGGTGCATTCGTCAACCCACTGGTAGAGCTGTTCGGTCACGTCGAATTCGCCCTCGATCTCGCCGACGATCACCTCGAGCACGTCTTCCAGCGTGACGACTCCCGCGGTGCCTCCGTACTCGTCGATGACCACGGCGAGATGGATGCGCTTGGCGCGGAACTCGGCCAGCACCTCGTCCAGCTTCTTGCTCTCCGGCACGAAGTAGGCCGGGCGCGCCAGATCGCCGAGCGCCTTGCCGCCGTTGCCCAGGCGGTCTCTGTCCACCAGCGCCAGCAGATCCTTGGTGTAGAGCAGCCCGGTGATCTTGTCCACGTTGCCCTCGTGCAGGGGAATCCGCGAATGCCGGCAAGCGGCCACCACACCCAGGGCTTCGAAGACGGGCGTCGAGGCGTCGAGGGCCACCATGTCGATGCGCGGCACCATGATCTCCTTGACGGTCGTTTCGTGGAAACCGAAGATGCTCTGGATCATCTCCCGCTCGTCCTCTTCCAGGTTGACGCCGTCCTCCTCCTCCTTGATCAGGCTCCTGATCTCTCCGGTCGAAAGATGCGGCATCGCCTCGACACCCCACATGGTGTCGTCCAGCCGGCCTGCCGCGCCGGTCAACAAGGCCGTCCAGGGACGCAGCAGCCAGGTCACGGGAACGAGCACGTGCCCGAAGAACCGGGTATACCCGAGCGCGGCGCCGCTGGCGGACAGCTTGATCAACGTGCCGCCCAGCGACCACGCGAGCACCACCAGCAGGGCGATGACCAGATAGAACTTCGTGTCCGACAGGTCGGGCCACACTGCCGAGAGCACGGCGGCCGTCGCCACGCAACCGATGCCCGTCGCGGCCAGATAGATGGTGCCCACGGTCAGGATGAAGTGGCGTGGCTCGTCGAGCAGTCTCTTCGCCACGCCTCTCACGGCTTCGGGTTCCAGCAAACCGTGTCGCGCGAGCCCGCTCACGCGGAAGAAGGCCGCCAGGAGCCCGATCATCATCATGGCCACCACGTAGGCCAGGACCGCCGTCAAGACAGGCCCGACACCCGATACACCACTACTCCCCGCCTCCATCTTCTTCCTTTCCTCTCCGCTTCGCTCGGATAGTGCATCTGCGCGGCGATTCGCGATGACTCGATGCGGCACCTGCGAAGGGGCGACTGCCGGCAGCGGCCACGTTCCCGCACCGCGCCTTCATGGAATATCCGGGCCGGCGGAGTCCAGTATGGGATGTCCGCGGCCGTCCCGGGCCAGGATCTCGCGCTACAGCTCTCGCATGGCCTCCGTGCGCCCGGGGGAGTCGTGCTCCCAGCCCAGCACATGCAGGACGCCATGCGTGACGAGCAGCGCGAGTTCGTCGTCGAAATCCCAGCCCTCGTCTGCACAGCGGCGCTGGACGAAACGCGGTGCGATCACGATCTCGCCGGCGAGCAGTCCGGGCGGCGCCGGGCCGTCTTCCCACCACAGGTCCGTCGCCGCGCCGCAGGCGCCGGCCGGCAGTGCAGGGTCGCCTTCGCCCCGGGTGCCCAGGTTCGAGAAGGAGAGCACGTCCGTCACGCCCTCGCGCCCGCGCCAGCGGACGTTGAGCGCCGTCATCTCCTCGTCCGCGGCCCAGACCAGTTCGACCTGCCAGTCCGGTCGTCCCAGCTGGGCGATCATGGCCTCCAGTTCCGCCAGCCTGCGTACGGCGGGGCGCCATCCCGGCCCTGCGGCCAGGCGATCGACGGAGATCAACCTCATGCCCGCTCCCTGACGATCGCATCAGGCGCCCGGCCCCGCTCTCGCTGTCCCGGATAGGCGATGCGGACGTGGTGGATTCCCACGAGCAGGGGCACGAACGAGTCGCGAATGGTCGCCAGATCCTTCAGCGTCAAGCCGCATTCGTCAAGTTCGCCGTTGAACATGCGTTCGTCGATGATCTGCTTGACGATCTCGCGGATCCGCCCGGGCGTGGGTTTCGACAGCGAACGGGTGGCCGCTTCGACGGCATCGGCCAGCATCAGGATCGCCGTTTCACGGCTGCGCGGCTTGGGGCCCGGATAGCGGAAGTCGTCCACTTTCACGGTCTCGTTCCCGGCGCTTTCCAGCGCCTTGTGGTAGAAGAACTTCATCACGTGCGTGCCGTGGTGTTCGGGGATGAAGTCGATCACTCTCTCCGGGAGACGCCATTTCCGCGCCAGCTCCATGCCCTCCTTCACATGGGACGCCACGACCAGCGCGCTCATGCTGGGGCTGAGGTCGTCGTGTTTGTTGGGACCGCCGCCCTGGTTCTCCACGTAGTATTCCGGCTTGTTCATCTTGCCGATGTCGTGGAAGAGCGCGCCGACTCGGGTGAGCAGGGAATTGGCGCCGATGCCCTGGGCCGCGTGTTCGGCGAGCTGTCCCACCACCTGGCTGTGATGGAAGGTGCCCTGCGACTCCAGGGCCATCTTCTTAAGCAGGGGATGATTCAGGTCCGACAGTTCCAGCAGGGTGAGATCGCTGCACGCTCCGACCAGGGGCTCGACGATGGGCAGGAGGAACAGGGCCAGGGCCACCGAGGCGACGGGCGTGATGATACCCACCAGATACTCCTGTAGAAGTCCGGACGCACCCGTGCCGTCGGCCAGCCTCGACAGGGAGATCATGGCGATCTGGATGCCGGCGAGGATGGCGATCGCGCGGTAGAACTGGTCTCGCTGCCGGATGCGGCGCATCAGGGCCACCGAGACGAGACCGCTCACCAGCCAGACCAGCAGCCAGAACGGAGCGACCCCCATGTGGAAGGCCAGCCAGGAGATGGCCAGGATCGTCAGCGGAAAGCCGACCCGATCCCGGTACAGCACAGTCACCAGCACCGACAGCAGCGGAACGGGGACGGCGAAGGGCCCCAGGGACGGGTGGTGCAGACAGAAAGCCGCGGCCACGAGGAACAGGGCGAAAGCCGCGGCGGCGGACAGGAGATTCCTGTTCTCGCGCAGCAAGTCCACGAAGTACAGGATCGCCACCCAGCCGAACAGGCCTAGCAGGCAAGCTGCGAACAGCAGCCTCGCCTGTTGGCGCCAGAACATCCCTTCGCCTTCGCCGACATCGCCCAGGGCGACGAGCCGTTCGAGCAGGGATTCCAGGTAGAGGGCGTCCTGCTCGGTGACGCGGACGCCCCGCTCGACGACCCTCTCGCCCTGCAGGAATTCGCGCAACGTGGGGACTTCCTGCCTGGCCGAGACGCGACGGGCCCGTGTCTCCTCGTCCTGGTAGACCAGGTTCGGAGACACGAGAGGCCTGACCAGCTGCGCCCCCCATTCCGCGTCGGACGCTGCGAGACCTTGGGCCAACAGGAGGTCCCGCAACCGCTCGCCGAGATCGCCCTGGAGCGTCAACGCGGAAGTGTCCACCTCCGCCTCCGCGTCCCCGGTCACGATGCTCACATCGCGATAATTGCCCGGGGGCAGGAAGTCGACGACACCGGCGCCGAAGACGACGTCTAGGGCGGCGACCGCGACCGCGAAGAAGGAGTCCGGCCGCACGGTCGTCAAGGCGCGGATGATGTCCTCGCTGCCCAGCTCCGGGAACCGCAGGGCGAGCAGTCCCACCCGTTCCTCGAGCGAGACGCCGGTCATGGCCGCGTGACTCCGGAAGGCTGCCCGCCAGGCCTCGACGCGACGCAGAGCGTTCTCGCGGGGAGCGGCCAGGCGCCTGACGACGGGCGGCACGACGAGCACTCGCTGCAGCTGCAGCATCTCCACGTCCTGCTCCAGATAGGGAGCGCTGAAGGCTATGGGAGCATGGATGTCCCGCTCGGCGATTTCGCCCGTCACGGGGAAGTCGATGTCGATGCGCTGCGTCACCGGGAAGAGGGCGGTGTGCAGGCACAGCAGGGCCGCGCCGGTCCCCAGGAGCCAGGGCCAACGCCGGCCCAGCGGAGTTCTGCGAACCGCCTGCCGCGCGGCCGACCGGGTAGTGGGTCGCTCACCGGTCTTGAGACCGGGGATGGGGACTCGAGACCAGCGCAGATTCCACTTCATGGCGAATTCGCTCCGTTCTCCCGTTCCTCGGCCGTGCGGAACGCATCGACGATCCTCCTGACCAGCGGATGCCGCACCACGTCGTTGCGTGTCAACTCCACGAAGGCGATGCCCTCCGTTCCGCCCAGTATGCTGCGGACGCAGACCAGCCCCGAGCGCTTGCCCCCGTCCAGGTCGATCTGGGTGATGTCGCCGGTGATGACCGACTTGGAATGATGACCAAGCCGCGTCAGGAACATCTTCATCTGCACGAGGGTGGTGTTCTGGGCCTCGTCCAGGATCACGAATGCGTCGTTCAGCGTGCGGCCGCGCATGTACGCCAGTGGGGCGGCCTCGATGATTCCGCCGGTCATGTAACGCTGGATCCGGCTGGGACCGATGGTGTCGGACAGGGCGTCGTAGAGGGGACGCAGGTAGGGATCGATCTTCTCCTGCATGTCGCCCGGCAGAAAGCCTAGTTGCTCGCCCGCCTCTACGGCAGGGCGCACTAGGACGACCCGTTCGACGAGCCCCCGCTTCAGGTAATCCATGGCCAGCACGACCGCCAGGTAGGTCTTGCCCGTGCCGGCCGGCCCGATGGCGAACACCACGTCGTGATCGCGGATGGCTTCCACGTAGGCCTGCTGCCCGACGGTCTTGGCGCGGATGGCGCGCCGGGTCCCGGTGGCGTAGAAGAGCGTTTCGCCCCCAGCGGGCTCCTCCCCGGGCTCGCCCGCGAGATGTCGCTCGATGACATAGTTGACCGAGACGGGGTCCAGCTCGTGTTGCCGCATCAAAAGATCGATCAGTTTGAGCACCACGCCGCTCAGGGTCTCGATCTCGTCCTGTGGTCCCTTGAGGACCATGCTCTCGCCCCGCACGGTTATGGAACCGTTCAGGCGGGCCTCCAGCAGGCGCAGATTCCGGTCTTCAGCACCGAGCAGCGCGAACTGATCCACGCCCGCGAGGGAGATATGCATTTCGTCGGGACCCAGCGAGCTTATCCTCTTCTTGTGAGCGGTCATGGCTCCTCGTCTCCGGCCACGATTTCCAGTCCGAGTTCGGAGAGCTGCTGATCGCTGATCGGTCCCGGCGAATTGTCCAGCGGCGAAGCGGCAAGGTGCGTCTTGGGAAAGGCGATCACGTCTCGCAACGAGCTGCTGCCGGTCATGAGCATCACGATGCGGTCCAGACCGAGTGCGATGCCTCCGTGGGGCGGGGCACCGTATTCCAGGGCGTCGAGGAAGAAGCCGAACTTGCCCTCGTATTCCTCTCTCGTCATGCCGACGGTCCTGAAGATGGCTTCTTGGATTTCCCGCCGGTGCACGCGGATACTGCCCGAGCCGAGTTCCACGCCGTTGCAGACCAGGTCGTAGAGCTGACCGCGGCAGGCTCCCGGGTCGGTTGCCAGCGAAGCCAGGCTGTCGTCGTCCGGCATGGTGAACATGTGGTGACAGGCCGTCCAGCCGCCGGTCACCCCGTTTCGCTCGAAGAGCGGGAAATTGCGTACCCAGGCGAAAGACCAGGCACCGTCGGGGATCCAACCCTCGCGCTCCGCCAGGGCCAGACGCACTGCACCGAGGGGTGCCAGAACGCAGGCGTCTTCACCGGCCCCGAAGAGCAGCAGATCGCCGGCCCGGGCTCCTGCACGTGCGCAGAGCGCGGTGGCGAACTCGGCGTCCAGGAACTTGCTGATGCCCGCTTCCAGTCCGTCGGCGCCCACCTTGGCGAAGGCCAGCCCCTTGGCTCCATGCTTCTTGGCCAGTTCCTCCAGTTCGCCTATCTGCTTGCGGCTGTATGCCGAACAGCCCGCGGCCACCAGGCACCTTATACCGCCCCCGTCCGAGATCGCCCCGGTGAAGACTCCGAAACCACAATCGCCGGCGAGGTCGGTCACATCGTGAATGGGGCATCCGAAACGGAGGTCGGGCTTGTCCGAGCCGTACGAGCCCATCGCCGCGTCGTAGTCCAGCCGCGGGAAGGGCGTCGAGATCCCGATACCCGCCGCGTCGGCGAACATCGTCGACACCATGCCCTCGACCAGTTCGAAGATCTCGTCTTCGCGCACGAAGCTCATTTCCAGGTCGATCTGGGTGTGTTCAGGTTGACGGTCCTTGCGCAGGTCCTCGTCGCGCAGGCACCGCGGCAGCTGGAAGTACCGGTCCACGCCTGCGACCATCAGGATCTGCTTGTAGAGCTGGGGGGATTGCGGCAACGCGTAGAAACTGCCGGGTTGAATCCGGCTGGGCACGACATAGTCACGCGCCCCCTCGGGCGTGGTCTTGATCAGCAGAGGGGTCTCGACTTCAAGGAAATCGCGATCGGACAGGTAACGCCGCACCGACTGGGCTGCCCGATGGCGGATTCTCAGGTTCTCCGCCATGCGCGGTTGGCGCAGATCGACGTAGCGGTATTTCAGACGCAATTCATCGGAGGCCTGCGCCGCCTGGTCGAGTTGGAAGGGCAGCGGCTTGCTGGGGTTGAGGATCTCGAGCGCCGATACGGCGACCTCGACGGCGCCGGTGGCCATGTTCTCGTTGACCATCCCTTCGGGACGGGGCCGCACCCGACCGGCGACGGCGATCACCGATTCGAGTTTCACGCTGCCGCCCGCGGCGGGCAGATCGCCGTCCTCGAACACGGCCTGCACGGTGCCATAGCGATCGCGCAGGTCGATGAAGGTGACGCCCCCCATGTCCCTGATCTTGGCGGCCCAGCCGGCCAGGCGCACTTCCTCGCCGATCAGGCGCGAGTCGATTCCGCCACAACGATGGGTGCGGATGCGTTTGTTGTCGTTCACGAGCCGAGCACCTCCCGCACCGTCTCCAGGAGCCTGACGTTGGCCACCTCCTGTTGGTGCCCGGTGTCGAGGTCCTTGAGTTGGAAACAATCCCCGGCAATCTCCTCGTCGCCGGCGATGACCACGAGTTTCGCCGTGCGCGAGTCGGCGCTCTTCATCTGAGCCTTGACGCCCCGGCCCGAGGTGTCGACCTCCACCCGGCAGACGCCGCGAAGACGATCGGCGTGGGTGAGGGAGTATCCCTGGGCCGCATCCCCCAGACAGACCATGTATACATCTACCGGCGCCTGCCGGCTCCGTTGCAGGTCCACGGCATCGGTGTAGAGATGCTTGACTACCCTGTCGATACCCAGGGAAAAGCCCACCGCAGGCGTGGCAGGGCCCCCGCACTGCTCCACCAGGTCGTCGTAGCGACCACCGCCGCACAACGCACTCTGCTGCTTGTCCTGGTATGTGGAGATCTCGAATGTCGTGCGCGTGTAGTAGTCGAGCCCACGGACCAGCGCAGGATCCCGGCGATAGCTCACGGACATGTCGTCGAGCGTGCTGCACAGCTTTTCGTGGTGAGCGGCGCAGTCGGCACAGACCGCCTCGTTGATGGGCGGGTACTGTTCGAGCAGTCTCCGGCAATCCACGACCTTGCAATCGAACAGTCTCAAGGGGTTCTTCTCCATGCGGACCCGGCAGGTCTCGCAGAACCCGTCGGCCCGCTCGCATACCCAGTCGCGCAGCCCCGCCACATACGCAGGGCGGCAGGCCGCACAACCGATGGTGTTGATCTGGAGATCGATCTCATCGGCGTCCACCGCCTCGAACAGGGCCATGGCGGTGCGGATGACCTCCGCATCGAGGACGGGTGACGGTGAACCGATCGCCTCCACACCGACTTGATGGAATTGCCTGTAACGTCCCGCCTGGGGGCGATCGTACCTGAACATGGGGCCCAGGTAGTAGAACTTGAGAGTGCCCGGTTGCCGGGTCAGCCCGTTCTCGAGATAGGCGCGCACCACGGACGCCGTCGCCTCCGGGCGGAGCGTGACGCTTTCCCGACCCTTGGTCTCGAAGGTGAACATCTCCTTGTCCACGATGTCGGTGCCCGAGCCGACCGACCTCACGAACAGGTCCGTCGACTCGATGATGGGCGTCCTGATCTCACCATAGCCGTATCTCTCGAGCACTTCGCGCCAGCGGTCCTCGCACCAGCGCCAACGCACCATCTCCTCGAGCATGATGTCCCGCGTCCCCTTGGGGCGGCGGTATCTCTTGTCCATCCTCATCTCCCGTCCGGATTCTTCAGGAAACAACGCGCGGATTCCGTTGTGCAAGGCGGTGCCGTCCTGCCAGTCATGGGGCTCCGTCGCGGTGCGGGGCTCCGCCCACGACGAGCATGAACTCCTCCGGATCCAGGGTGATCAACCGGCAATGTTCCGGAAGCATCACCTCGGGCCTCACCGTATGCGCCCCGGAATCCAGACCCGACGACGACACGGTCAAGGAGATCGACGAGGCGGTGAGGACCGCGAGCGACTCCACCGGACCACTGATCTCCACGCTCGCCACGGGCGGGAAAACCTCGACATGAGGCTGCCCGGTGTCAAGCAGCGGCACCAACGGCACGTGTTCGAACACACGTCGCCCGACCGCCGCGGCCTCCACGAACACCTGCACGGATTCCTGTAGGGGATCGAGATGAGGATGGGGCGAGACGAGTCCGCGCTTGATCGTTCCCGAGCCATGAATCCGCGAGAGGTCCACGGCCACGGTCCTGAGCAGCAGGTCCCGGGACAGGAAACGGGACGGGCCTGCCAGGGGCACGGAATCCGGCACTGCCCTGAGTGGAGACAGCAGCATCCATTCGGCGGACAGCTCCCCCTTGGTCGCGACCGCCACGGCGACCGGCAGCGAATCGAGGCGATCGACGTCGAGCTCCAACCTGTCCGGATCGAGGACCACGACTTCGGTCAGAGACGTTCTCACGTCGCCGGCCGTGAGATCCTTGACGTAGCGTATGCCGGGATCGACGCCAGAGAGGTCCACCACGACTTCGCCGGGCCGATTGCCGAAATACCGCGACAGGAAGAAACGCCACTTGCTGCCCCGCGCGCGCAACCGCACCGTCTCGGGCCATTCGTTGCCCGCGAGGGTCAGGTTCCCGGGCAGGCCATCGAAGCGCAGGGGGAGATCGACCTCTCGTACGCGCATGACGCCAGACGCCACCTGGATCCAGATCAGGACCGAGGCGAAGAGGCAAAAGAGCTTCAGTACATGTTTGTTCATGCCACCTCTTGTCTTCCCTGCCGCCGAAGCCGGGATTGCCTTCTAGGCGGCGTCACGGCAACAACAAGGACTGGCCGACCGACAGGTTATCCGAATCCAGCCCGTTGCGATCGCGTATCTCCCGCACGGACGTGGCGTGGCGCAGGGCCAGCCTCCACAACGTGTCGCCGCTTCTCACCCTGTATGGCGTCACCCATCGTCGCGGCTCGCCGCCGAGATCGGGACGTTCGTCTCCCCGATGGTTCACCACGCCTTCGCACAGCAACCCCGCCAATTCTCTCTGCCCCGCACGGCTGCGCAGGAGCTCCCGGTCCGACCCGTTGGACAGGTAGGCGGCCTCGACCAGGACTGACGGCATGGCCAGGCTGCGCAGGACCATGAAACCAGCCTGCTTGACCTTGCGGCCCTCGACGGAGCCCGACCTGCGGGCCGAGCCGATCAGATGCTCGGCCAGGCGATTCGACTGCGTGAGGATCCGGCTCATGCGTAGATCCATCAGTATCGAGATCACATCGTCCTGACGCTCCGCCGGTGAAAGTCCCACGCGGTCGGCGGCGTTCTCCTGATCCGCCAGAGCTTGGGCCTCGCTGTCGGTCGCCCGCTCCAGGCTGAGGAAATAGGTCTCCAAGCCCGACGTTGCGGAGTTCGCGTGGGTGTTGGCGTGGATCGAGAGGAACAGGTCGCCCCGTGCCTTCTCCGCGATTTGCACCCGTTCGGCCAGACTGACGAAATAATCACCGGTACGTGTCAGCACGGCCCGGTAACCTTCGCGCGCATCCAGCAATTCCGCCAGTTCGCGGGCGATCGCCAGGACTACATCCTTCTCCCGCACACCCTTGCGGATGGCTCCCGGGTCCATGCCGCCGTGGCCCGGATCTATGACCACCGTGTACCGGGGTGACGCAGGCGCCACGATCGCCCCTGCGGCCGCCGGGTCGGTGCCGACGAGAGGGGCCCGGTCCGCTGCCGGCCCATCGCGGCTCTCCGGCCTGAAGATATCCACCACGATCCGGTCGGGCCTGCCCCCTTCCGCCAGCAGCGCGAAATGCCTGAACACCGGATCCCCGTCCAGATCCAGCACGACCTGAGCCTTGTCGCTCAGGACGTTGCGGCGGATTCTGAGCACCATGCCGTCGCCGACGACAATGGTTCCATGTTCGCGGAAGATCGCCCCGGGTATATTGAGGGCGATCCGATCGGGATGCCCCACCCGCCGCAAGTCGTAGGCTACTCCCCCCGAGAGATCGAGCACGACGCGCGTGCTCCCGGGCGATGTCCAGTAACGGATCTTGGTGATCTCGACCCCGGCGCGCACGCTGGACGCGGCGCAGCAACAGGAGACGATCGCAACCGAAAGCAACGGCAGCCACGTACAAACACGCCTGCTGCCACGGATCAGGTCATTCCGGGGCCTCATGCCGAGTCAACGCTCCTCTTCCCGGACCGGCACGGCCCAGGCGCCTGGAAAATACCACAGCCGTACGGCCATGCAAACAGGAGATCAGCGGGTGGCGTAGTTGTCGAGGACGTAGGGCAGGGGATTGACATGTCGGCCACCGACGGCGACCTCGTAGTGCAGATGCGGCGCGGTCGACCGTCCCGTGTTGCCGGAGCGCCCGATCACCTCGCCACGCGCTACGCGCTGGCCGATTCGGATGGACCAGTCCGACAGGTGCGCGTAGGTCGTGGTGATGCGATTGCCGTGATCGATCCGGATCATCTTGCCGAGCCCGCGATCGTGCTTCAAGGAAAGGATGATCCCGCCGGCGACGGCGCGCACCGGCGTGCCCGAGGGGACCGAATAGTCCAGGCCGCGGTGGAAACGCGATTTCCCGGTGAAGGGGTCCTTGCGATAACCGTAGGTGGAACTGAGCCAACCGGTATCCACGGGGCGGATCGAGGGTAGATGGTCGATCGTCGTCTGTCTCGAGGTCAGCGTATCGAGCAGGGTCTGGTACCCCTTGTGCTGTATCCGCGCCTGCCTCAGCAGCTTGTTGAGATCGTGCTCGAGAGTGACGGCGGGCCTCACCCCGGCCGCAACGTCCGCGACGAAGACGTGCGCCAGCGAGCGACCGCCGACACCGGCTTCCCTCACGTCGGGATCCACCGGGTCCAGGCCGATCGCCGCCGACACCATCTCCTGGAAGCGGTACGAGCGGTTGAGGTGATCCCGGAGCGTCTCGACCTTGTCGCCCAACTGGACCAGCTCATCGCTGAGACGCGCGTTCTCCCTCTGCAGCTCCGAGCCGCCGGGCAACCAGCTGGATCCGTGGAACAGGCCGAATACGTAGAAGGCCGCCAAGGTGAGCAGGGCGAGGGTTGCGGCACCCCCCGACACGGCCACCAACCGCGGCACATTCAACTCGCGCGTCGCGGCGTGGTCCTCTGGCACGTACAGGAATGTGTATTTCTTGCGTAGCATGTCGGAACGGAACCAGCCTGGTAATAACACCCGGAAACATCCACCGAGCCAAGATACCTGTATCATACCGGATGTCAACCCCGGCCGCACCGCCGCTGCGGCCGGGGCTTCGCTACAGGTAATCGCGCAACAACGACCGTCCGGCCGTCTGACGCATCTTGCGCAGCGCCTTTTCCTTGATCTGTCGGATGCGCTCGCGGGTCAGCCCCAGGCGCTTGCCGATGGCCTCCAGGGTCAGGGCCTCCTCCTCGCCCAGCCCATAATAGAGACTGATGATCATGGCTTCGCGTGCGGAGAGCGATCGCAGGCTTCGGCGTACGTCCTCGCGCATGACACGATCGTAGAGCCTGTCGTCCGAGCCCGGCTGCGAGTCCGCGGCCAGGGTCTCGATCAGGGGGCGGTCGTCCGTGCCCTGATCGTCCAACCCCACTTCCCCACCGTTGAGCTCCAGGGAACGTCTCACGTCCTGCGGCGACAGGTTCAGCTCGTTGGCGATCATATGATCGGTCGGGTTCTCGTTGCCCTCGCTCTGCAGCTTGGTGCGGGCCCGATTGATCTTGAGCAGCTGGGCGGTCTGGTTCTGCGGCAGCCGCACCAGCCTGGAATGATCCAGCAGGGACTGCAAGATCGACTGCCTGATCCACCATACGGCATAACTGATGAACTTGAAGCCACGCGTCTCGTCGAAACGGTCGGCGGCCTTCAGCAGACCGATGTTGCCCTCGTTGATGAGGTCCGCCAGCGTCAACCCCTGATGGACGTAACGCTTGGCCACCGTGACCACGAAGCGCAGGTTAGCGTTGACCAGGCACTTGAGGGCTTCCTGATCCCCTTGGTGTATGCGAGAAGCCAACTCTGTCTCATCTTCGCGGGACAGCAACTTGTACCTGTTGATCTCCTTGAAGTAGATCTCCAGGCTCTTCTCATGAGTGGGAGGCAGGATGGACGTTCTGGTAGCCATGATGTCCTCCTCTCGTGGGGTGCGCATCCGGCTGGAGTCCGGGGGCGGGGCCGGGATGAAGCCCTAGCCCTCTCTCGCTCCAGGATCGGGTTCGAGCAGGCGGTATCCATCCATGCCGCCGGACTCTATCAGCAGGGATAAGGTCTCGCTGCTGCCCGCCAGTTCCTCCCGGAGTCGCTGAAAATCCTCGGCGCCGGCAACCGACCGGCCGTTGATCTCCAGGATTACGTCCCCGGGCTGCAGACCCGCGTCGGCCGCCGGTCCGTCCGGCGCCACTGCGATGACCATCATTCCCCGTTCTCCTTCGACGCCGAGGGCGTCCTTCAAACGCCGCACGCGGGGATCGCCGCCGCCCAGGGGGGCTACGGACATCCCGTGCCACGTATCTTCCCGGGCCGTATTTTCGCTTCCGGCCTCCGGCTCCTCCGCCGGCACGACCTCGAGCTCGATCCGTCGCCCGTCACGCAGGACCAGGCAGGAGGTGGCCTGTCCGATCTCCGCATCGCTGACGAGGAACTGCAGATCGTGGTCGTCCGCCACGTCCTCCCCGGCGAAACCTATGATCACGTCGTTCGCGAGCAGCCCGGCGGTCTGCGCAGGCGAACCAGGCAGCACCGCCTCTACCAGCGCGCCCTGTCGTTTTCCGTCCTGCAGGTGGTCGCTGGTGCGCGCCCCCAGGTAGCCGCGAATCATGCGGCCATGAGCCACGATCTGTTCCAGGACACGGCGAGCGTAATTGCTCGGTATGGCGAATCCGATGCCCTGGGCGGATTTGTTGATCGCCGTGTTGACGCCGATCACCCGACCGCCCAGATCGAGCAGGGGGCCGCCGCTGTTGCCGAAGTTGATCGCGGCATCCGTCTGCAGGAAGTCCTGATACCTGGGTGCTCCACCGTGAATGACGAGGTCGCTGCGTCCCTTCGCGCTGACGACGCCCACAGTGACGCTGCCTTCCAGATTGCCGAAGGGGTTGCCCACGGCTATGGCCCAGTCGCCTACCCGCACGATGTCCGAGTCGCCGAAAGAAAGAGGTGTCAGGGGAGCGCTTCTCTCGATCTTGAGCACGGCCAGATCGCTGCCGGGATCGCTGCCGACGACCACCGCTTCGTAGGTGTGGCTCTCCCCCCTGAAGCGGACGCTCACCGCGTCGGCCCTGTCGATCACGTGGAGGTTGGTGAGGATGTGTCCGTCCCGGCTGACCACGAAGCCCGTGCCGCTGCCCGTGGGATTGAAAGGCGCGCCCTCTCCCCTGTCGTCGGGGAAGTAGCGCCTGTACAGTTCGTCCATCGGGTCGAGATCCAGGCCGCCGCCGGTAACGGAGCGTTCGGCGCGGATGCTGACCACGAGATCGCGTGCGCTGGAAACCACGGCGGTGAACGGAGAAGCCGGTGCCGGGGTATCATCCACCCGTGCCAACCCCTGGGCGCAGGCGCCTGACGTCGAGAGCGCGCCCAGCATCGCGCTCGACAACGCGATGCACGCCATGAAGGTAAATGATGAACGCACGGACATCTCAGCTTGCTCCCTGCTCCAATGCACCGACACCATCGTCGGCAACACACGGAGCCGCTGGAAAGCGGCTCAAGCCGGACGCTTCGTGGGAAAAGCGACAGGGTGGGATGAATCACGTTTCGCCGGAGCCGTTGCGCCGGCCAGTTGCAGGGATGGAACGATCCTACCAGACATTCATAATCTCGGTCAAGTGGATTCGCAACTGCTCAGTCCGTTTTGTTTTTCTCGCCGGCAATGGGATCACCTTCGCCTGCGACAGGCATTCCCGCCGCCGAGGCCCCGCTGTAGTCGCCAGGTTCGTCCGCTTCACCGGATGTTCCCGGAGTTGCGCCTGCGGCTGCCGCTCGGCTCGCATGGCGCTGGCCCGCAGCCGTCTTGATCTCCGAGATCTCCTTCTCCTTCGACTGCAACTCCCCCTCCAGGTCGCGGACCTTTCCCACCAGGGAGAGCAGCATGGGGTCATCGAGCACGCCAGGGCGCTCCTCGTTGAGCGCGTTGTAGACCAGGCTGCCGATCTCGCTGAAATGCCGCTCGATATCGCGGCTCAGCCCGAAGATGTCGTAACGTCGGAGACCGACCTTGGCCAGTTCCCCCGTCTTGTCCGCAGCCACGCTGTACCATTCGGTCAGGTTCACCTTCACGTCGTCCCACAACGTCATAACGACTCCCCTCCGTTCGTTGTGCGCGGAAAATATCTTGCCGTCCCAGGACTATTCATATACTAATCACTTCCCATGGGCAAGGCCGACCAGCACACTATCCTCTTCGTTTCCGACACGCACTTCCATCTCGAGCCCGAGCCGGACGAGAGGGAACGGGTCGCATTGTTCCTGGAATTCCTGAAAATGGCAGGACGTGCGGACGAGCTCGTTCTGCTCGGCGACATCTTCGACTTCTGGTTCGATTACCCGCACTTCCGACTCAAGGGTTACGAGGAGCTGCTGGCCGGGCTCGACGAGGTGCATGCCTGTGGAACCCGGATGCACTTCATCGGCGGCAACCACGACATATGGGCCGCCGACTACATGCATCGCCGCTACGGCTGCCGCCCCGGCGGAAAGGCCATTACTTTGCAGGCCCAAGGCCTGCGCTTGAACCTCGTGCACGGGGACGGTCTGCTGATCAGGGATCGGCTCTACAGCACATTCCGCTGGCTGGTCAGGCAGAGGATCGGCATAGCCTTCGCCAAGTCCCTCCACCCAGAGTTGCTCTACGCTTTTTCGCGCTGGCTCAGCCACACCAGCCGCCAGGTTTCCCGAGATGAGGCGGCGATAATCGAGAAACGAGCGGCGGCCTACCTGGATCACGATAGCGACGACTGGGATCTGCTGCTGATCGGGCACCTGCATCACCCATTCCGGTTGACTGAAGGCAGGCGTACCCTCGCCGTCCTGGGCAGCTGGTTCGATGGAGCCAGTTACGGGATCATGCGTGAGGGCAGGTTCGAACTCCTGGATTTCGCATCGGATCCCCATCCCCTCTGAGACGGTCGACGGTGACCTTCGCTGGTGGGTCAGAAGTCACCGGAGCCGAAGCCCATCTCCAGGGCGAAGCGATGGCCGTCCCCCAGGTCGTTCAAGGCGTCCTGGTAGGCATAGCTGACTGTGATGTCGCCGCGCGTGAAGCCGGCACCCGCAGTCAGGCCCTGGGACGTGTAGTTGATCTTGGTGCCGAAACGCAGGGCGAGGGCAGGCACCATCCTGTACTCCACGCCCACATGGGCCTTGGAATTCCCGTCGTTGGGAAAGACGATGTCTCCGGCCAGGGTCACCTTGTCCGCGAAGATGTCATGTGCAGGATCGAAAGCCATGCCGACCCGCAGGATGGTTGGCAAGGGGTAGGACTCGCTGTTCAAGGTCAGGCCCTGACCGAAATGATTGAGAGAGGCGCCGAACCACAGACCTTCGATAATGGCCTTGTGAGCGATCGACAGGTCGTACGCCAGCCCCGTATCGCCGTACATGTCGATCTCTTCGTGCAGCAACTTGATCATGGCGCCTGCGGCGAAGGTCTCTGAGATCTTGCGGGCATAGGAGAAGCCGAGAGCGACCTGGTAAGGCCGGAATGTCCCCAGCGGGACGCCCACGTTGACCTCTTCGTATCGCTCCATCTCCTCGGCGTAGAAGCCCGAGAACATGAAACCCAGGGCCCCGAGATCGGTGCGGTGGGCGATGCTCGCGGTCTCCTTGTCGAAGAGGCCCCACATGCGCTGGTGTTGCAACAGCAGGTCCGTGCCGTTCTCCTCGAAGACGAGCAGGGCCGGATTCCAGTATACCGCGGCTGCGCCCCTGGAAAGGGCCACGCCTGCTCCGCCCATGGCCGCCTCGCGCGCACCGACGGCGGTGCGCAGCGAGAGAAATCCGGACTCTCCCGGCGTGCCGGCCGACGCCAGGGTGCAAAAAGACAGCACGAGGATGCCCAAGGCGGGGGCGGTGAGACGGTGCATCAGGCTGGTTCTGCTCATTCCCGATCCTTTCCACCGCGCAGCGGGCGCGGGTGCTTGTCCGGGTCGGACTTCATCCTCATCCAGTCGCTTGCCGACCGGCATCAACGGGCGATCACCACGGGGCGCACACTCACCTCTCGGGAGCCGCCATCGTCGGCGATCAGACGGCAGATGTACACGCCCGACACGACGGACTCTACGTCCAACAGGATCTCGACGGGGCCGCCGCGCGCCTGCACGACTGCCGAAGTCCGCACTTCCTCTCCCTCGAGATTGTACAAGTATGCCCGCACCTGGCAATCACGATTCGCCAGCGCGCGCACGTGCAGTTCCTCGCCGGTCAGGGGTGTAGGGTAGCAGATATGGCTGCTGGATGTGAGCAGGGCTGCCCCTACCGGCGGCGCCGTCACGGCCCCAGCCGTTTCCGCACGTCGATCGGAGCCGCCCCACATGGGCCAGATCTCCACGGCGTCCGCGGTTCCCGGCAGACTCCACGCGGAGAGCCTGGAGACCGGATCCCCCGTGGGATCGCCAGAATCGTCATATCCACTGATACGCAGAATCGAGCCCACCGCCACCAATTCCAGCCCGGGCATCCCATCCAGATCCATCAACAGCGGCGTGCCGGCGGTCTCTCCGGGACCCGCCAGCGGCCACCCGGACGCGAGCCGCCCGTCCCGATCGTACAGAAAGAGACGGCCGTCTCGCGATGCGAAGAGTGTATAGGCTCTTCCGCCGATCTGGGCCACGAGGGGCGATGGAGCACCGGCACCCCCGGTCGCCGTCACGGAGATCCGGGGCGCCACAGGCCATCCGGTGAGCGGGAAGCCACCCACGCCCGCCAAGACGAATCCAGCCTCGGCCACATAGCCGAGGCCCGGAGCCAGCGGCGAGGTCACGCCGGCCCATTCCGGCCAGGCCTCGACCCCGGCAGCTTGGGGGCCATCCCAGATCATGGCGCCGCCAGTGATGGCAGGGATGATCAGAACGTCTTGTCCCGCAAACATCAATACGCCGGAAGGTTGTCCGGGAAGCTCTACGAAACTGTCATTTTCACAATCTGCCAGGCGCCAGACGGCATCCACATCATCATACACGGGCAGCAATGTGAGTCCACGCCAGCGGGTGGGAGGTGAGACCGCCTCGAGACCGGTGTCCGTCAGGATGTGGATCTCTTCTTCTGCCAGGTTCCAGTAGTGCAGACGCAGCCGCCCGTCCACATCCCGGCGTTCGACGATGATGGCCACATCCCTCTCCGCAGCCGAGAGCGCCATCGGGACCACGACGGTCGGTTGGCTGCAATGCTCCAGGGGCAGCACCAGCCCGTAGCTGGCGCCGTCCGCGTCGCCGTCGATCATTTCGCTGCCGTCCTCGCCGTTGAACGCGTACAACCCGGAATCCGCCGTCAACAATATTTCCGGCAGGCCGTCGAGATCGAGATCGCCCACGGCCGCCGGACCGTTCCAGCTCACGGGCTCCCCGCCCGGCCCCTTGCCCACGGCGAACAGGCCGGTCAGGGGTGAGCCTTCGCGGAAGCTCTCGAGATCATGATCGAACGCGAAGACGCGTCCCCTATCTCCCGTGGCCACGATCTCCAGCACGCCGTCCCCGGAACAGTCAAGGTCGACGGCCAGCAGGTGCGAACCGCGCAGGTCGACGTCATTCAACTGGAGAGTGGCCACGGGTTCGGGCGCGCCGCTGGCGGTCACGTCCGTCCGACGGCACCGGAAGGTCATGGAGCCCGCGTACCGGATCACGGTATCCCCTGAGAATGGAACCACATATGCCGAATCGGCCACCACGTTGCTGATCATGTCGATGAGGATGCCGGTGGGGACGCCGCCCGACGTATCGGTCGAGGGAGAGGTCTCGGGGCCGAAGACACTGGAGTCCTCCCCCCGGAAACTGTCGTAGTCGGCACCGAGCACCCACGCCGAGGGGATCCGGCGGTCGAGATCCTGGATGCCATCGGCTTCCTCCAGATCCACCGACTTGCGAGCCGGGTCGGCGTTGAAGATGTTCTGTTCAGAGAGGAAAGCGGCCTGGATCACACCCTCGTCGATGTGCCAGATGTACAGACCGCTGCCGGCCCCCTTTGCGCCGTCCATGCGAGCGTCGTTTTCGCTCATGAAGAAATCGAATTCCGCCCCGAAGAGCCATTCGCGTTCGTCGTGCTCCGGGTCGTACCAGCTCGTGGGAGTTCCGTCGCGGTAAATCGAGTCAGCGTCGTAGAAGTCGGGTATGTTGTTGCCGTTCAGGTCGCCCGGGAATGAGAAGATTCCGTTGCCGTCCGGATCCTGCTTGCGGTATTCTAGCAGCCAGTATTCGCTCGGTCCGATCTCGACGCGCGCCAGCGCCGAATCCGCGGCAGCGTGTTCTGCGGGATACAGCCGGAAGAAGCCGTCGGCGTCCGGATCGATTGTGTAGGGGTCCAGCCAGCCCATGAGCATCTTGTTGAAGGCGCAGGGATGGGCCGGGATGAAGCCGGCCCCGACGAACAGACCATACCCCATCAGGCCGAACTCCCCGATGCCCTGGCTGTCGGGATGGCCGGACGGCGTGAAATCGCTCAGCGACAGCATACCCAGGCGCAGTCCCACCTCGAAGCAATAGACGCCGAGGGAGCCGAAATAGCCGCCGACACTGGCCACCGAGTCCTGGAACTCGTTTTCCGGCAGGACCAGCACCTGGTCTATGGTCACGGGCTCCCCGCCGGCGTACGCGTCGCCCGTGGGCAGCCACGGGTCGGGTATGATGTCCTCGTCCCTTGCCTCCGCGAATGCCTCCAGTCCCAGGTAGCTGCTGTAGATCTGCTCGGGCGAGTCACCGAGAATGTCGGTTTCCTCGCCGGCTCCGGCGTGAATCAGGACCACCGTGTCGAAGCGCGAGAAATCGACCTCACCGTCCAGCAAGGTGACAGCGTCCAAGGCCATTAGCACCTTCTGCTCCCCTAGTTCGGGATGATTCCCGTACCAGTTCATCGGATGAGGCAGGTTCGCCACGTTACCGGCAACTTCGAAGGCGAAGGTGAAATGTCCCCCGCTGACGACATCGAAATAGGCCTGCACGTCGGTCATCTGGTGTTGATAGTAAGTCGAGTCGTGGGCCAGATAATAGAAATCGCTCTGGGCGGGGGGGGGAAATCTCCGGAGACCTGTCCATACCTGCCATAGAACAAACTGTCGGCGAAATCGCACATCAACACGACTGCGAACAGGCTGTCGGGCGCTGCGTGGCCAGCCATACGGGCGGCCTGCAAGGACCGCGATCCTTCCTCCATCAGACGTCGCGCGCTCGCGCTCAGAGCCGGCTGGGCGTGCACGGACCAGGTTTGCCCAGGTCCGAGAGCGGCTGCTCGCGAACCGTCGGGTCTCGACGGGGGCCCGGCCGCGGCATGGACCGCGCATATGGCCAGCGACAGCCCCCACAACGCAACGGCGAACGCCGCCCGTCGGCATGCCGACGGGATGGCACCTCGGGCCTCGTCCCGGGTCAGCATGGACTCTCCACCTTTCAAGATCGGGGAGCGAAAACCGGATCAGCGCCGCTGGATACGTGCATAATAGGCTCCCGCTCCGGGAGCGTCAATCGACGCCTAGGCACCGCCACTCACGAATCGCCGGGGAAACGATGGCAGTGGAGCTGGAGATCTAACGCCGCCACCCCTGATTGGCATTGTCTTCACTCCCGCTCCACTGCATCTCGTCGGTGATCGGCCGCTGACCGGATCGGCTGCCCGTTCCCGCTCGGTGCCAACCTCTTCAAGGATCAGGTCCTTTCCGGCCAGCCAGCGATGGGGGGATTGATCACTCGACTCCCTGCCGCTAGCGCTTTGCGCCGCGGTTTGAACTTGACCTGCCGCCACCCTTGCCGCGCGGCGACGATGAGGAGCCGGAGCCTTGGCTGCGTGTCGAGCCGTCACTCTTGCTCCCGCTGTTGGACTTGGGCTTCACCGATGAGGGTGAGCGTTCGTTCGGCGTATTGCCGCCCTCCGGCTTTGCCGTCTGAGGCTTGCGCGTCGGGGTCTTATCGCCATCGGATCGTGGTTTGGCCTCCGGTGCCTTGCGTGTCGGTTCGTCATTTCCTGGGCGAGGCTTGACGGTACGCGCAGGCTTCTGGTCGCGGCTGCCACCTTGCCAGATCCGCGAACCCTGAGTGTGGGGCTTGACAGGGCGCACGGCGCGGACGTCGTTCACCTGGGGTGCGGTCCGGGTGCCGGGCGACACGCGAATGGGCTGCTGGCCTTCGGAGGCATCGGGTCGCACGGGACGGGCATCCTCCCGGCCGTCGCGGCCTGTGGCGGGGTTGGGCCTCACTGCGGGCCCGTCGGTGCTGTTGCGACCGACGCCGCTCGGCATCCTGATACCCGGCGCCCGCTCGTCGCGGGGCTGCTTAGTGAAACCGGCGACCGGCTTCACGGCTCGGCCGGTGTCCTTGAACTCGCGGCGTGCGTCCACTCTCTGGTCGGACCTGCCGAGTTCCTGCTTGCGGATCGCCTCCTTGCGGTTCATGGACGCCACCATGTCCTTGGTGGGACGCGGCGTCTTCACGATCGCACCAGGATGTTCGTAGTCTCGTTCACCTTGGTTGTCTGCGTACCGGTGGTTCTTGACGATCGGCCGGTAACGCTGGCGGCCTTCCTTGTATCTGACCCAGACATCCCCGCGCCAGTACGGCGAGTAGTTCCAGACGTAGCAGTCGAAATCCCAGACGGAATACCCCCACGTAGGCCAGGCGTACCAGGGCCGGTACCAGTAGTTGATCCACGGGCGCCAGGTCCAGGGATCCACGTAGTAGTAGACGGGGTAGTAGTAGGCGGGGTAATACTGGTAGCGGCCGTACCAGTCGTTATCCCAGCTGTAATCGTGATGGATCTCGATCAAGCAAGTATCGCTGTAGGGCTGGTAACTGCTGTCGTCGTGGCACTGCGTGCACATGTAACGGGGGTAATCGACCTTGCGGTGCACATAGTAGCTCAGATAGTTGGTCACCACGTAGTCGGAAGGATCCTCGAGCCCGGTCACGGCGTAGTTGACGTCGTTCATGGCCAGGAATGGATCGCCAGCCACGTAATAACCTTGCTCCTCTTGCCCGCTTTCGTGGTGGAAATCCACCTCCAGGTTACGCAGGTCGAAGGGGTAGGCGGAAACGAGAACCTGCACATATTCTACACCTTCCGTGCCGGCGGTCCTGATGCGTTCGGCGCCCGGTGTTGGCAGGTTGTATGTGTGATTGCCGAAGACGAAACCGTCGTCGTAGCGGCTTCGCGGCCAGAGTATGGACACCAAGCCTTCGGCATCGATACGATACACCACGGCATAGGCGTCGCTGTTGGCCTCGAAATGGATGCGAACGGCCTCCCCGCGCTGGTAAATCTCGTCGTCCCCGCGATCGTGCCAGATGTTCACACGGTAGGGCTGGTTCTCGAACCCGTTCCAGCCGTCCGACATGGCGGGTGTCCCTTCGGCAGGCTGGGCCCTGGCCGTAGCGAAGCCCACCGCGAGAGCCAGTGCGATCAACACTGACATCGCCACGCGCAGCCCCGGACTGGGCTGGGACGATGTTGCTCCGCAGGCCGGCTTGAAGTTCATCACTCGTTTCGTCTTCATGGCCGTACCTCCTGGTCCGGACCTTGGAATCGCCCCTTAGAAGCGAACGATCTCGTCTTTTCTGGCGCCACCGGATTCCCTATCGGCTCGCACCTTCAGTTCCCTGTTGAAATTGTCGATCTGGTAGGCCCAGTCCACGTCTACGTAGTTTTCTTCCTCGGCGTACACATAGAACTTGGCGTAATGCACGTTCGTATCAGGATCTTCCGTGATCTTGACGATGTAGGAATGCCCCTCGATCAATTCGGCCCGACCCGCGTTGGAATATCCCGAATCGGGAGCGTAATCGACATAGTCCAGGGGTATCGTACCGTAATCCTGGAGATGCACGATGTCCGGTCGCGCGGCGATCACGAAGGGGACGCCCTCCGCGAAGGCGACATAGATGTCTGCAGTGGGCGCGTCCCAGGCCATGCGACCGTCAGCCAGCCGGCTGAAGTCGAAACCGCTGCGATCGGGATGAGCGCCGTACCTGTCATATAGCAGAAGTTCGTACCCGGCCGGACGGGGCGTATCCACGACCGTTTCGAAGCTCAGCGTGCTCTCGTTGCCACTTTCGTCGAAAGCCAGCACGGCATAGTAATAGGTCTCGCCGTTCACGACATCCTCATCGTCAAACCAGTGCAGAAGCGTCTGCTCGTCGAAATTCTCGTCCCAGGCCACATCGCCCAGCCAGTAGTAGGCACCGTAGACGGGATTGTTTCCGTCATGGCGGTAGACGGCATAGCCGATCAGGTCGAGCTCGTATATGTCGTTCCAGTACACCGAGACAACTTCGTCGCCGGTCACAGTGAATACCCCGGTCGGCACCGCTGGCGGATCATCGTCGATGTACGTCACATCCTCGTCGCAACCCAGCATGGCCACCGAGAAGATCAGGACTGTCATGAGCCCCATGAATCTGCCCAGACCGGCACCAAGATGCCTGGTGTGTACTGGATGATTGGTTCCCATGATTCACCTCCCGTCTGGTTCAGCAGTCAGGTATTCCTGATTCCCTATTACGCACGGGACGTGCCAACAGGCAGACCGAGCCTCTCGCAGACGTCGAACAGCCGTCCGGTATGTACGTTCCTGGCCGTATCTCCTTTATTTACCGGGGAATTCAGGGGGTATACCACGTGCCACGATTGGCAATTGGCAAGGGAACTCCAGAATCGCTTACGGGAGCGGAGAGATCATATGTCTCTCCTGATGATCAACCGATCCCCGAATGAGGACGGTGCGGCACGAGGCACGGGTCCCCTAGTCGATTCCCGCATATCGGCTCCGTTGCGTCCATCGGCGGTCGATAAGAGAAAGAAAGAGCCTCCAGCCCGCCATCGGGCTGCCCGGTCCTGAGTCTCGCCACATCAGGATCGGGGTGGCTCTTTCTTCTCAATCATGATCTTGTAGAACGGATATTCGGAAGGGAAAGGATTCACAGCTTTCTCCACTCGGTGTGCGGATCGGCCTGGACCCCACATCCAGATCAACTCGACACGAGTCTCATCGTTGAAAACTCCCCTCATACAGCCGGTTGTTGATGAGGGCGTGAATCCGTTCCCCTTTCCGGGTTCCTTGATGAATCAATGGGTCGGTGCAAGTCCATCCCTGCAACTGCTCCCACCCTCTTTCGAGAGCAATCATTGCAGGCCGCATGCCAACGTCCTACTTGGCAGTAACTTTGTAACTGACTTTCTCCATTGAGATTACAGACGCAATCCCGCCAGCTCGTATGACAAGGCCATGACCATGGGCAATAGAGTTCGCATCTGTACCATCGATATCATAACTTCCTTCAAATCAACATGTTGTGATATAAATATATTTTACACCCACTCAGGGTAAGATAACAGGAATTGCCATATGGGTCAGGAGTTGTCGAGGCCGTAGACACGGACCTTCTTTAGCAGATTCGGGTAGCTGATCCCCAGCAGACGAGATGCTTCAGCCTTGTTTCCGCCCGTGTGTTCGAGGGTCCGCATGATCTCTCGGGCCTCGACCGCGCCGATGGTTTCGCGCAAGGGGGAAATCGCGCGCGCGCCATCGCCGTCGGGAAGAGATCTTGTGACCTCGGGAGGCAGATGTGATATGCGCAACATGGGCTCGCCATGGGCGAGCACGATGGCTCGGTTGATCGATTTGACCAGTTCGCGGACGTTGCCAGGCCAGTCATGCTGCGCCAGGGCCTCCATGAAGGAGGAGGTGCAGCCGGGAGTCTCGATCCTCGTTAGCGCGACATAGCGGGCTATGAAGTGCGTGGCCAGCAAAGGAATGTCATCCTGGCGGTCGCGCAGGGGGGGGACAACAACCGGGAAATCGAGCAATCTGTAGTACAGATCCTCTAGATAAGTGCCACATCCGACTTTCTCCTTCAGATCGCTCTTCGTGGCGCAGACGATCCGCACATCCACAACGCGGCTACGATTGGACCCCACCGGCCTCACCGTATGCGTATCGATGAAGTGAAGGAGCTTGCCCTGCATGCCCAGCGGCAGTTTCCCGATTTCGTCCAGGAACACTGTGCCGCCCGCGGCCTCGGCGAGCAGACCCGTCTTGTCAGCGATAGCGCCTGTGAAACTGCCCTTCACATGTCCGAAGAGTTCGCTTTCGAGCAGCGATTCGGGGATGGCCGCGCAATTGATGGCGAGGAACTTCCGGTCCCTTCGCTCGCTGAGCCTATGGATGGCATGGGCCAGCAGCCCCTTGCCGGTCCCTGTCTCGCCTTGCAGCAGCACCGTCAACTCGCTCGCAGCTACCTTGCGAATCAGGACCAGCATTTCCCGCATCTCGGCATTGCGGGTGATGATCTGGGAGAAGGCCTCGTGCCTGTCGCTCTCATCCCAGGAGACGGCGACCGGCCTGTTGCGTTCCTCCTCCGCGAGCGACATGGCAAGATAACCAGCCGCCGCGGCCATGTGGTCGAGTACGGGTTTCAGAGCCAGACCATCGTCTTCGTCCCTGGTGCGTGACCCCAGGCAGAGCACGCCGTAGCATTTATCCGGCACGGCCACGGGCAGGAACAGGCATGAATTGCAGTTGGATGCCAGGCCGGGCACTTCCTCCAGGACATCCTGGGCCAGATCGGTGCGCGTCAAAAGTCGGGGTGTAGGAACTTCATCCACGCGCGTCTCCGTAAACCAGAACGCCGCCTGATGTGCCACAGGGCGTGAGAGTCCTCTGGTCACGATCCTGGCGCCACCGCCAACAGGTGCCGCCCAGGGTTCGAGGACGACAAATCCCATGTCCGCCGAGGCGCGCGACATGCACGAATCAAGGAAAGTGGCCAGGGTATCTTCGGTGATCGAGCCATTTTTCAGCGATATGACAGGCGCTACCGGAACCTTCATCTCAATGGATGGCCATGCGCCGACCAGGGCCTTTTCGATGCGAATGCGCAGATCGCCGTGCCGTGAAAGCAGATCCGGATCGTCAACGTTCTCAGCGGCGCGTTCGAACTCGCTGGCCGTCAACAACGCTTCGTCCAGGTCGCCGAGCCGCAGCAGCACCTCGGCCAACCCGGCTTGCAGGCGGCAATAGAGGAGATCGTCTGCCCGGGATTGGGCACCTTCGAGAGCATCGTGGAGACTGCGGCGCAGACGCAGCAACTGACTGCGGCCTCCGCGTTCCAGGCTGAAGTCGAGGCTGGCCAGGATGGCTCTCGATGCGAGCCGCGGCAAACGCTGAGAATTGAAAATCTTGATCGCCCCGCGGAAATGATCGTCGGCTTGATCGTCTTCACCGAGATTGGCCAAGGCTTCGGCCAGGGCCAGATAGCAGAATCCGAGTTCGTAATCCTCTCCACAACTCTGGCAAACAGTGATGGCAGCCCGGGCGAATTCGGCCGCCTGCAGCCAATCGCTCGCCTGGAGGCTGGCCTCGGCGCAACGGCGCAGCAATTCGCCTTCGAGATCGGTGAGCGTGTTGATGCGTTTGGTCTTCTCGAGGCCGAGGCCGTAATTGTAAAGGGCCTTCTCGCTTTCTCCGCGCTCGAGCAGCAGATCACCCATGTACTCGTCGGCAATTATCGATTCGCGCATGAAGCCGGCTTCATCGGAGATGTGCTTGCCGGTGAGGATGAGTTCCTCGGCGCGCAACAGATGGCCCTCTATGAGTTCCAGTTGACCGAGCGCCAGGCTGGCCTTGGCCTGACGGTCCATATCCCCGAGACTGACGGCAAGACGCAAGCTCTTCTCGAAGGCCGCGCGCGCCTCGCCCGGAGATTCGGCCTTGCGCAGGATGATGCCTTCGTTCAGGTGCAAGCGGGCCAGCAGGTGGGACGCGCCATGCTCGCTGGCCAAGGCGATGGAGCGGTTCTGGTACTCCATTGCCTTGTCCCAGCGACACGCGTTCTTGTGTACCAAGGCAAGGTTGTTGTAGAGGGAGGCCATACCGAGTTCATCGCTGATACGACGGAAAGTCGCCAGGGCGTCGGTGTAGAATTCCTCGGCTTTGTCGAGTCGGCCAAGCCGATGATGACAGACACCCATGGTGACCTGGAGGTTGGCCACTTCGACGTGATCGTCGGTGACGGCCAGTACTGCGAACGCACGTTTGCATATCTGCAAGGCGTCCTTGTATGCGCCACGCTGCGTGTAGAGGGCGGCGTGGCGTCCCAGGAGCGGTGCTATCAACAGCCGTTCATCGGCCGGGTCGAGGTTCTCGACGGTCGCTATGAAGCCATCGGCATCATGCAGCAATCGCTCGGCCAAGGCGAGGTCACCCAAATTGAGCGCCGCATCTATACTCTTGCGGCAGATCTCCAGGATATGAGAGACCTCGAGCTGGTTCAGGGCCGCGGAGGCGAGGATGCGCTGGTAATAGTCCAGGGAAGTCGAGAAGGCCGAGGCTTCGAAGTGCAGATCACCCACTTCCTCGAGGCGCACGAGAGCGGCAAGATCCGCGGGCACGCCATGCCTCATGGATTCAGTTTCGTCTTGTCGTCGTCTTTCAAACTGGTGATCCATCGACATTGTCCCCCGGCGAGAAGGCGGGCAATTCGACTCGGTCACGACTCCTGAAGGCTGGGCCTGATCCGGCGCTCAAATGGAGGCAATCAGATCAGACCCTGATACAACAGCATCGTCAATAGCGCGAGCCACTGGTCAAAATCGGCTTCATTCAGATCTGGTACCCCCGCAAGGGCAGAGAGATCGAAAGTATCGCCTGTTGCACCATTGTTCCGGTTTCCGGTGATGGCGTCATCGGGATCGCCCAGGCACTCGAATTCATCACCCGGTACGACATTCTGGGGAGAGTTCGTGGCTGGTGAATCCTCTTGAAGCATGATGTCCTGAGCAGACGCTGCCGCTCTGGCGATACCGGGACCGGTCGATACCGCTGCCAGGGTCAGGAGCAGGCTTAAACTGATAAGTGCTCTTTTCATGATCCCACTCCACATTCTCGAGATCGGGGCGGCTGTTTCCCCGAAATAGGTGTTCAAGACGAACACGCAGGACGAACCGCATGTCACCTCAAGTCCTTACCCCTTATATTCTATGGGTGTTTTGGATATCTGTCAATAGACCGGGGGCTATTCATTCGCCAGCCTGGGTCTGCAGCCCATATTTGCTGATCTTCTTGTACAGGTTGCTGCGTTGCATACCGAGCTGTTCGGCGGTGCGGCTGACATTGAAGCGGTTCTCGCGCAGTTTAGCCTGTAGGTACATCGATTCGGAACGAGCCTTGAACTCCTGGAAATCGGTGCAGCTCATCCAGTCCCACTCTCCAGCCCTGGTCTCGGGTCCGCTGCCTGATAGGACGGGCAGATCCTTCGGTCTGATCAGATCGCCAGGGACGAGAATCATCAGCCTTTCCACGAGATTGCGCAGTTCGCGCACGTTACCGGGCCAGGCATAGGTGCGAAGCAGGGCGAGTGTCTCCGCCGTGAAGGTCTTCGGCTTCTTTTTGAGCTGGACCGCCATCGCGGACATGAAATGCTCCAGCAGAAGACTCACGTCCCCTCCCCTCTCACGCAGGGGGGGCAGTTCGACGGACAGCACGTTCAAACGGAAATACAGGTCCTGGCGGAAATTGGCTGCGGGACCGGTGAGGTCTCGGTTGGTTGCGGCCACGATCCGTACATCGACCTGACGCGCTTCGCGACCACCGACACGCTCGAAGCGGCTCTCCTCCACGGCCTTGAGCACCTTCGCCTGGGCTTCCTCGCTCATGTCGCCGATCTCGTCGAGGAACAGCGTGCCACCGTCGGCCTGTTCGAACTTTCCCACGCGCATCTTATCTGCCCCGGTAAAGCTGCCTTTCTCGTGGCCGAACAGCTCGCTCTCGACGAGTTCGCGCGGAATGGCCGCGCAATTGACCTCTACGAGAGGCATGTCCCGACGAGGACTGCCGGCATGGAGGGCCCGTACCACCAGCTCCTTGCCCGTTCCATTCTCGCCGGTGATCAGGACGGTCGCAGCGGTAGGTGCGACGCTGTCGATGAAATCGCGGACCTCGCGGATACGCGCGCATTCTCCGATCAACGGCTTGTTGTAGCCGCTGCGATCGCGCAGATCCTCTGTCTGCCCGCGCAGGCCGAAGTGATCGAGGCAGTTCTGGAGGGTCAGCAGCAGACGCGACCTGTCAAGCGGCTTCTCGAGAAAATCGTAGGCGCCCTTACGAACGGCCTCCACGGCGGTCTCGACGTTGCCGTGGCCGGAGACCACGATGACGGGGACCTCGAACCCGGCGTCGGTCATCCTCTCCAGGACCTCGAAACCGTCCATGTCGGCCATCTTGATGTCCAGCAGCATTACATCGATCCTCTTGTCCGCGAGGATCGCCAGGGCTGCGGCGCCATTGGCGGCCAGCTGCACCGCGTATTGCTCGTAGGTCAGCAGCTGCTCGAGCGTCTGCCGGATCGCGGCTTCGTCGTCTACGACCAGGATCGTGCGCAAGAATGTCCCTCCCGGACTTCAGAGCTTCTTGCCCCGGGATCGATGATGATATACCTCTGTGGTCACCCGGTCACACCATGGGCAGTCCATCACGCCGGTGTCAAGAGGTGATGCGCGAACGGTGCCCGGCGCCAGCCGGCCTCTTGACTGCCCGACTCCCTCAGCCCGGAGGCGCGATGTACGGGGATGCGAGGCCACTCATGCGGGACGTGCCCGTCGCGGAGCTGCGGAGCCTGATGAAAGCCAGGCGCGAACCGGAGTATCGCGGCGACCAGCTGGCGCGTTGGCTGTACCGGGATGCCGTATGGCACTGGGACGACATGCGCAATCTGCCCCGACACCTGCGCGACGGTCTCGCGGAGGATCACGATCTGCAGGGTCTGCACCCTGCCGAGCA
Source organism: bacterium (assembly GCA_018814885.1). Classification (NCBI taxonomy): domain Bacteria; species bacterium. The sequence goes on from JAHIYU010000026.1 coordinate 54,959, forward strand.
CCAAGTCTCCCGGGACGGGACACGCAAGTACCTCTACACTCTGCGCGACGACCACCGGATCGAGAGCGTGATCATCCCCATGGAGTCGCACGCCACCTTCTGCATCTCCTCGCAGGTGGGCTGCGGCATGGCGTGCAGCTTCTGCGCCACGGCGCGCGGTGGTCTCGTCCGCAACCTGAGCTCCGGCGAGATCATCGAACAGGTCCTGCGCCTCGCCGACGACCTGCGAACCGAGCCCCGGCAAGTGCTCGGCGACCGTGGCTACAACATCGTTTTCATGGGTATGGGCGAGCCTCTGGACAACCTGGACGCCGTCGAATCTGCCATCGCGACCTTCGTGAACGGACAAGGACTGGCCATGTCTCCCCGGCGGATAACCATCTCCACCTCCGGCCACGTCGAGGGACTGATGCGCCTCATCTCGTCGGCGATGACCGTCGGTCTGACGATATCGGTGAACAGCAGCCGACCGGAGCTGAGGCGCAGATTGATGCCCGTACCCGGGCGCACGCCGCTGGCCGAGACCCTGGAACTCGCCGAACGATACGCCCAGACGAGGCACCGCAGGGTGACCATCGCCTATGTGCTCATGGATGGCATCAACGATGGCGACGGCGAAGCGTCGGCCCTGGCGCGAATCCTGGCGGGGCGGCCTTTCAAGGTCAATCTCATCCCCATGAACCGCATCGACGGGAAGCAGGGGCCGCCACCGGCCGAGCGAGTCCTCGGTTTCCAGGCCAGACTACGCGATGAAGGTGTGGAGGCATACGTGAGGATCAGCGGTGGAGACGACATCGCGGCCGCCTGCGGTCAGCTGCGTGACAAGCGCGGCCACGAAAAGAAACTCTGATTCGGCAAGGCCAGGCCCGATCATCTGACGGCGCCTAGATCAGATCCTGCAGGGTGGTCTCCTCGAGGGCCTTCGTCATGGAGGCCTGGGCGGTTGCCCATACCTTGCTCACCTTGCATTCGCTGGTTCGGTCGCAGGTATTGATTTTGCGCAGGCAGTGGTTCAAGGCGATACCGCCTTCACAGATCTCGACGATCTCGCGCAAGGAGATCTTGTCCTTATCCCGGCCAAGCGAAAAGCCGCCCTTAACGCCTCGGTGGGATTTGACGACATTGTGTTGCGAGAGCATCTGAAAGATCTTGGCCAGGAACGCTTCCGACACGTCGCAGGCTTCGGCAAGCGTCTTCAAGCGGATGGGAGTGCCGTTTCCCCTTTCCGCAAGTTCCAGCAGGCCCCTGATGGCATACTCAGTCTGGCGCGTGATCTGCAACATGGCGTGACTACCTCTCTGTACTGCTCTATTACCCGCCCCTGGTGCCGAACCTGCACAATCAGGACGGGATAACTCCTTGTGAAGTAAATGATGTGAATCGGGATCTGAAATGTCAATCCTCAACTGGATTGACGTTGACATCAAACCCGCGCTGCTGATAAGGGTTAGTAATCGTTTACGTTGGCAGCCGTCGTACCGGGCTCGCCGGCTCCGACACTGGAACCGGCGTTTTCATGGCATGGAGCCCGGCCCCGGCTCGTATCATCCCGGCCCCAGGAGTTGTTATGACAGTCACGACGATTCCCCAGCTGTTCTATGCTTCGGTTAAGGAGAGGCCCCGCGCGGACCTGTTCTCGTCGAAGGACGCAGAGGGCGTGTATCGGGACGTATCCAGCGCCGAGACGCAGCGACTCGTACGGGCCATCCGTCTGGGCCTGGATTCCCTGGGTGTGGGCCGCGGTGACCGGGTGGCGATACTCTCGGAGAACCGGCTCGAATGGGCCCTGGCAGATCTGGCCGCGCTGAGTCTGGGCGCGGTGGATGTCCCCATCTACCCGACGCTGCTGCCGGACACCATCGAGTTCATCCTCAAGGACTGCGCGCCGGTGGCCGTCTTCGTCTCCAACGCGGAACAGGCCGCCAAGATCGCCGCGATTCGCGGCCGACTGCCTTTCTTGCGCGAGATGATCTCGTTCGACCACGTGCAGTTTCCCGACGTCCTGCATCTCGACAAGCTGATCAAGATCGGACATAACCTGGCCGACAAACACCCGCAGAACCCGGCCGACGATGTGGGCCCGGCGGACAGGGACGATCCCTGCAGCATCATCTATACCAGCGGCACCACGGGAAACCCCAAGGGCGTGGTGCTGACCCACTGGAATTTCGTCTCCAACGTGCTGACGATCGCGTCCATAATCCCGCTCGGCCCCGACGACAAGATGCTCTCGTTTTTGCCGCTGTCCCACGTGTTCGAACGGATGGCGGGGTACTATACCCCCCTGCATATCGGGATCGGCATAGCCTATGCGGAGAGCGTGGAGACGGTGGCGGCGGACATGGGACTTGTGCGGCCCACGCTCATGGTGAGCGTGCCTCGCCTCTACGAGAAGATCTACGACCGCGTCACCACGACAGCCATGTCCGGCAGTCCCGTCAAGCGAGCGATCTTCCAGTGGGCACGGAAGGTCGGACAGGAATGGGGCGAGAAGAAACGCGCCGGCGCCAAGATCCCCGGCGGGCTCGCCCTGCAGTATCGCATCGTCGACAAGCTGGTCTTCGCCAAGCTGCGGGCCCGCACCGGCGGCCGGCTCCGGTTCTTCGTCTCCGGCGGCGCGCCCCTGGCCACGCATATCAACGAGTTCTTCTACGCGGCGGGCATGATGATCCTGGAGGGGTACGGCCTCACGGAAACCTCGCCAGTCGTCTCTTGCAACTCCTTCGAGGATTTCAGGATCGGCAGCGTCGGCAAGGTGATACCGGACACGGAGGTCAAGATCGCCCCGGACGGCGAGATCGTCGTGCGGGGGCCCCAGGTCATGTCGGGATACTACAACAACGAGGAGGCCACGCGTGAGGTCCTGACCGAGGACGGCTGGTTCCACACCGGCGACATCGGACATTTCGACGACGATGGATTCCTGTACATCACGGACCGCAAGAAGGACCTCATCGTCACCTCGGGGGGCAAGAACATCGCTCCGCAACCGATGGAAAACGCCTTCAAGAAGAACAAGTTCATCAGCCAGATCGTGGTGCTCGGCGACCGCCACGCCTATCTGGTGTGCCTGATCGTCCCCAATTTCGAGAACCTCGAAGCATGGGCCAGCGAGCGCAAGCTGAGCTGGACGGATCGGGACGATCTGCTCCGCAATCCCGAGATCACGGCCAAGTACCAGCGCGGCCTGGACCGGACCAATCGCAAGTTCCCGAGCTTCAGCACCGTGAAGAAATTCACCCTGCTGAAGGAGGAATTCACGCTCGAGAGCGGCGAGTTGACACCCACCCTCAAGGTGAAACGCAGGGCGATACAGGAACGGTACGGGGAACTGATCGAGTCGCTCTACACCGAGGAGTCCTGAACGTCCGTGACTAGAGAATCATCCGGCGACGCCGATCGCAGCCATGTCCTGCTGCGTCCGATGGTCTGCACCGTCGTGGGCATGGCGGGCAACCTGCTGCTGACCGTGGGCAAGTTCATCATCGGGTTCGTGGCCAACTCCGCGTCGCTGGTCGCGGACGGCGCCCACTCGTTCTCAGACCTCGCCAGCGACGTCGGCGTCGTCATCGCGCTGAAGGCGGGGGCGCGCCCTCCCGACCGCAACCACCCCTACGGCCATCACAACTACGAGACGCTCGGCGCCCTGGCGGCCTCCCTGTTGCTGCTGGTGACGGGCTTCGTGCTGGGCAAGGAAGCCGTGGAGAATCTCCTGGCAGGCGTGTCCACCACGCCGCGCTGGGGCGCGCTTATCGCCGCGATCGTCTCGATCATCGCCAAGGAGGCCATGGCCCGTTACACGGACCGTGCCGGCCGCATCCACAACTCGCCTGCCCTGATCACCAACGCCGTGCACCACAGATCGGACGCCCTGTCGTCTCTGGCCGCGGCCATCGGCATCACGGGCGCCCGTTGCGGCGCACCGTTTCTGGACAGCGTGGCCGCCCTGGTCATCGCCGTCTGGATCGTCTGGATCGGCTGGCAGCTGATGAAGAACAACACGGACATCCTGATGGAGACCCGTCCCGGCGACGAGTTCGTGTCGCAGGTACACGATGTCGCTCTCTCCGTCGAGGGCGTGGAGGCGGTGACGTTCCTGGTCGTCAGACCGAGAGGTTCGGTCTATCTGGCAGATATCGCCATCGCCGTCCGCCCCGACATGAGCGTGTCCGAAGGCCACGGCCTGGCCCACGCCGTGGAGGACGCGCTCAGGGAGGACGTCGTGCGCCTGATCGGCGTGACAGTCCACGTGGAGCCCCACACCGCGAGAGGGACTATTGCGGACGGTTCCTGAGCGTGACCATGAAGATAAGTCGCTCTTCCCCGCGCACCACGATCGCATCGACGGACAGTCCGGGACCGTTCTCCTGCAAGGCGGCGGTCAGATCCTGCAGTCCGGTGATGGTGCGATCACCAAGCTGGACGAGAACGTCTCCTGCCTGCAGGCCGCTCTCCTCGGCTGGGCCGCCGGGCATCACACCGGCCAGTCGCACGCCATCGACGCCTTCGACGAAGTCCGGGATCGTGCCCAGCCAGGCGCGCTCGCGACCGCTTATCGCGGGGGCCCGCGGCGGCAGCTCCGCCTGTGCGGTGTAGGGGATTGCACCGGGATGGAGGCGTGCCGCGGCAGCCAAGTCGCCGGCGTAGGACGCGACACGGGCCAGACCTTCGCCGGAGACCAGTTCCCAGCGATCCGCGGTGGAATGGTACTGGGGGTGGGGTCCCGTGAACAGGAAGAGGACGGGAATCCCGGCCGAGTCGAATGGCACGTGATCGCTGGCGTCCCACCCGCTGTCGCTCATTTCCAGGCGCAAGCCGTGGCCCGCATTGGCATCCGTGACCAGGGTGCGCAATACGGGAGACGAGCCGAGGCCGCCCACATAGAGCCTGTCGCCACGTAGACGTCCCACCGAATCGAGGTTCATCATCAGATCCACAGCGCCCGCGGGCCATGGCGGATGCTCCACCAACCAGGACGATCCCAGCAGCCCTATCTCCTCGCCGGCGAAAGCCACGAAGAGACAGCTGCGCCGCTCGTCGCCGGGCCCGGCCGCGAGCAACCCGGCCAGCTCGACCAGCACGCTCACGCCCGAGGCGTTGTCCTCTGCGCCGTGATAGATGCCGATCACGGTCTCGCCGTCGTCAGCCAGCCTGACGCCGAGATGGTCGTAATGGGCGCCGATGACCATGATCCGCGCGGCCAACACGCCCATACCCGGCAGCCAGCCGAGTACACTGCGTCCGAAACCGGCGGCTTCATCACCAGGCAGGGGAAAATCCTGGAACCAGCCCTCCCGAGAGGGGACCGTGCTCAGTCCGGCGTCCGCAAACCAGGCCGCGATGGTGTCAGCCGCCGCCAGCGCCTCAGCCGTACCGTTGCCGCGGCCGGACATTTCCGCGGCGGCGAGGACCCTGACCCGATGCGCGAGCCCGGCCGCATCCGGCGCGGCGGCCGTGCCGGCGCTGGACGCGACTGCGGCCAACAAGCCGAGCAGACCGACGGCAAAAAGATGACACCTGCTCAACATCGTGGAATACTCCCCGGGCAGACTGCGATCATACACGACAAGGTGCAGCCAAAATGACCGACGTCAAGCCGGACTTCGATGACAGGTTTCGGGAACTACCGCCGGAAGCGGGCGCGGCCGTTGACGTGATCGAGCGCCTGACCGGAGCCGGCCACGCGGCGTTCCTGGTGGGCGGCGCGGTCCGGAACCTCGCGCTCGGGCTGCCACCCGGGGATTTCGATGTCGCCACGGCGGCGCGGCCCGAGCGGATCGCGGAGCTGTTCCCGCACACCAAGTTCGTGGGCGCCGCCTTCGGCGTGACGCTGGTGGTCGTGGGGGACCACCGCATCGAAGTGGCCACTTTCCGCCGCGAACGATCCTATCTGGATGGGCGTCATCCCGATAAAGTCGAGTTCAGCGATTCGCCCGCCGAAGATGCCCTGCGCCGCGACTTCACGGTCAATGCGCTCTACCTGGATCCGCGCTCGGGCGAGATCCTCGATACCGTCGCGGGGCTCGACGACTGCCGCGCACGCATTCTGCGCACCGTGGGCGTTCCGGCCGATCGCTTTAGCGAGGACGGCTTGCGCCTGTTGCGGGCCTCCCGTCTGGCGGCAGGCTGCGAACTCGAGGTCGCGCAAGGCACCCTGGACGCGATGCGCGACTGCCGCGACATGTTGCGCGCCGTGTCACCCGAGCGTCTCGGCGAAGAACTGAGTGCGATGTTGACCGGCCCCTCCCCCTCCCGCGCCCTGAACCTGCTGCGCGAGACCGGGTTGCTGGACCTGTTCCTGCCCGAGGTCAGCGCCCTGCACGGGGTTCCTCAACCACCGGACTATCACCCCGAGGGAGATGTCTGGACCCACACGATGCTCATGCTGGATCAAGTGAAGCAACCCGACCTCGTTCTCGCTCTCGGCGTCTTGCTGCACGACATCGGGAAACCGACCGCTTTTCGCCAGGTGGACGGCCGCATCCGGTTCCATGGTCACGAACGCTCAGGCGAGGTCATGTCCCGGGACGTTCTCGACCGCCTCCGCTTCCCGCGCGCGATTGCGGAGCGGGTGTCATGGCTGGTCTCGCAACACATGCGCTTCTTCGACGCCCGGCTGATGCGTCCCTCGACGCTCAAGCGATTCATCCGTCAGGAACACTTCCCCGCCTTGCTCGAACTGCATCGGCTGGACAAGGCCGCGGCAGACGGTGACATGTCCCTGCACGATTTCTGCCGCGAGCGACGGGCCGCAGCGACCGCCGAGGAACTGGCCCCGCGCCCCCTGTTGAGCGGCGAGGACCTGCTGGCGCTGGGCGTACCGCCCGGTCCGCGCGTCGGCGCGCTGCTGCGGGAGTTGGAGACGATGCAGCTGGAGGGTCGCCTGCGCGATCCGGAAGCCGCGCGGCGCTGGGTGCGGGATCGCCTCCGGTGACTCGATCGCACGATCGCCGGCAGCCCAGCGGCGATACGACAATGCGGATCTCCACGATTCAATCACTCGAACGGGAGTCTCGGGAGGTATGCAACAGCCCGGTGCACGGTGCGCGACCGCCGCAATGGGTCGTCGTCAGATCGACGAAGCGGGCCACATGCTCACGCATGCGGGCGCGGGGGTAGGAAGAAGTGGCCATGACCGCCACCAGCAGGCTATCCGTATCGCCGGTGACGGCCGTGCGCAGGGAGTCGCTCGTGGGGGAACCGAATGGACCCTCGTCATCGAAGAGACCGAGCCGCCCGGTGAGATGTACCGGTCCCTTGCGAATGCCCGGGTACTCCTCGCCGGCGCGCCCCAGCCTGAAAGTCACGTCGCCGCGGATCCTGGAAAGATCGTACAGGCCGATGGGCAGCAGGAACTCCAGGCTGGCCAGATTGCAGACATCGACGGCATTGTTAATCGCGTACAGTTCACCGCCCTTCAGGATACGGCGCAGCAGCGCCTCGGACGAAGGTCGCGTACGGGTCGGCTGGATGCCGACGGATTTGTAGAGCGTGCGGGCTTCCTGCAGCGGCGCGATCTCGGATGGCAACAGCCCGCCGTACAATTCGCGAAGCGCAGCGGTCCGGATGACGATCTCCGGCCGGACCGAGTCGCCGGTTTCGACGACGATGCCGTCGATGGCGGCCAGCCCTACGCACAGCACCGGTCGCACGTCCTCGGCGAGTCGCACCGTTCGTCCTGCGGGCAGATCGAGCGTGAGGTTCATCCGGACGAATACCGTCCCCGGTCGCCGTACATCGTCTCATAGTAATCCCGGTAGGCGCCGCTGCGGACCTGCTCCCACCAGTCGCGGTGCTCGAGGTACCAGTCGACCGTGGCGCGAATGCCCCCGTCGAACTCGTACCGCGGGACCCAGCCGAGCTCGCTTCTGATCCGGGAGGCGTCGATGGCGTATCGTCGATCGTGACCGGGACGGTCGGCGACGAACGAGATCAACGACTCGTCCTTGCCCAGCATCTCGAGCAAGAGGCGGACGATACGGATGTTCTCCATCTCGTTGTTGCCGCCGATGTTGTACACCTCGCCGGGGCGACCCCGGCGCAACACCAGATCGACCGCTTCGCAATGATCGCCTACATAGAGCCAGTCGCGGACGTTCAAGCCGTCGCCGTAAACAGGCAACGGCTTGTCTTCGAGGGCGTTGGCGATCATCAAGGGAATCAATTTCTCGGGGAATTGGTACGGCCCGTAATTGTTGCTGCATCGCGTGGTCAGGACCGGCAGGTCGAAGGTATGGAAGTAGGAGCGGCAGACCATGTCGGCGGCCGCCTTGGATGCGGCGTACGGAGAGTTGGGCTGCAAGGGGCTCTCTTCCGTGAAGAAACCCTCGGATCCCAGCGAACCGTAGACCTCGTCCGTACTGACCTGCAGGAAGCGGGCGACACCCGCCCGGCGCGCAGCTTCCAGCAGCGTCTGCGTTCCCATGATGTTGGTATCCAGGAACTCGCGCGGACCTTCGATCGAGCGATCCACGTGGCTCTCGGCGGCGAAGTTGACGATCGCCTCGATCTTCTCCTCTGCGAGTATGCGGTCGATCAGGCCGCGGTCGCGGATGTCGCCGCGCACGAACCTGTAGGCCTCGTAATCCTCGTAACCGGACAGGTTCTCCAGATTCCCCGCATAGGTCAACGCATCCAGGTTCACGATCTTGTCCTGGCCGCGTGCCAGCAGCAGGCGGACGTAGTTGGCACCGATGAAACCGGCACCGCCGGTCACCAGGAGATTCATCGCAGCCCCCTGTCTGTGGATTCGCGCATCGCGGCCACGAACGATATGACGCGCTCCGGATCGATACGGTGGCGCCCGGTGTCGGCGGCGGATTTCAGCGACGACCCAACGATGAACCCGTCGGCGCCGGGCAGGAAGCGGGACAGGTTCCCGCGCGCCGCGCCGCTGCCGATCAACAGCGGACAGTCGGGCAGTTCGGCGCGGGCCGCGGTCAGCTCGGCTGGGTCCGCCGCTTCGCCGGTGGCGGGACCCGAGATGATGACGGCGTCCGCGAGACCGCGCCTGCGCAGGTCGCCGGCCTCCTCGGCCAAGGGACGTGGCGCGAGCGGGACCGCATGCTTGACGCGCAGGTCGGCCATGATGCCCACACCGGGGGCGAGGATCCTCCTCGACCGCAACGTTTCGGCCGCCCGGCCCTGCAGGAGACCCTGGTCGGTCAGGGCCGCTCCCGTGTGCACGTTGACGCGTATGAACGAGGCGCCGACCGCCGCCGCGACGCCCAACGCCGCACGGGCATCGTTGCGGAGCACGTTGATCCCCAGGGGCAGCCCGGCGCAGGCTTCCCGTACCGCTGCGGCGGCGCGCGTGATGGCAGCCACGGTCTCGGGGGGCACCTGCTCGGCGAAGAACGGAACGTCGTGGTAATTCTCCACCATCACCGCGCCCACGCCGCCGTCCGCCAACGCCGCGGCATCCTCGCCGGCCGCCGCCAAGACGGCGCCCATGTCGCCGCCCCAGTCCGGAGAACCCGGCAGAGGCAGCAGATGCACCATGCCGATGACGGGCATGGGCATCAAATCCCGGAAGTATTCCCTCGTCCACATCGGTCGATTATAACACCTGTCAACTGGGCGGCAAAGCCGCATCAGGCCCCCGGCAATACGGACTGGTCAAGATCGGACGGGTCGGGTACATTGCTCGGGTCCTCGGCAATAGCAACCAGGAGCGATTAACCGATGCAGATCATCCACGGCAAGACCGGCTGGATAGAAGTCATCTGCGGCCCCATGTTCAGCGGCAAGAGCGAGGAACTCATCCGCCGCATCAGGCGGGCCCAGATCGCCCGGCAGCGGATCCAGCTCTTCAAGCCGAACATCGACGACCGCTACAGCGAGCACGAGATCGTCACCCACAGCCAGCAGCGACTGCCCAGCACGCCGGTGGCGTCCAGTCCCGACATCCTGGAATGTCTGCACGACAAGACCGAGGTGGTGGGCATCGACGAGGCCCAGTTCTTCGACGACGACATCACCGAAGTCTGCAACAAGCTGGCGAACCTGGGCAAGCGGGTGATCGTGGCGGGGTTGGATATGGACTTCCGCGGCGAACCCTTCGAACCCATTCCCAGGTTGATGGCCATCGCAGAGTACGTCACCAAGCAACTGGCAATCTGCGTGCGGTGCGGCAACCCGGCGAACCATACGCAACGCCTGACCGACAACACGCAGAAGATCGTAGTGGGAACACAGGGCACCTATGAAGCCCGCTGCCGACAATGCTTCGAGCATCCGCAGATACCAGCCGCAGGCGAGGCCGAAGAATCCTGAGCGGGATCAGTCGAGATCGTCGAGTGAGACGTCGACCAGCCGGCGCGCAAGGGTACCGAACAACTCAAGGTCCACACCGAGCTTGCGGGCGGCGGCGCTTTCGCGATGGTAGCGTTCCCACGACCAGGGATCCTCGACCTCGGCGCATTGGACCAAGTCCTCGCCAAGCCCGATCACCGTGCCGAGTCCCTCCGGGTCGTTGTCGAGCTCCAGATCGTGGTGGTGTCTGACCGCCTGGGCGAGCCGCCTGCTCAGTCCCCAGTCGTCGATCAGCAATGCGCCCAGGGTGCCGTGATCGTAGCCCAGGAGCTCCTTCTCGACCCTCCAGAGCGGGACCTCCCGCTCGAGGCTGGTCTGCTCGATATGCTCGCAGAGTCCCGGGAGAGCCCTGGCCAGGATGAGTTGCCCGATATTCTGCATCAGCCCACCGACGAAGGCGATCTCGCAGTCGTCGAGCCCCCGCTCCTCGGCCACGATCTGGCTGGCCACTGCGGATCGCACGGAGCGGGACCAGATGCGGTGCAGCAGGGGGCTGGTGTCCACGCCGGGGAAGACCGCACGCGAGGCCGCGACGAGGGTCCAGTTGCGCACGGTCTTGAAACCCAAGCGTACGACCGCGTCGCGGATCGCCTTGATCTCGCTGTTGCCTTCGTAGAAAGACGAGTTGGCCACGCGCAACATGCGTGCCGTCAACACCAGGTCGCGGGCGATCTCCTTCTCCAGCTGGGCCGCCGTCGTGCGCGGATCGCCGAGCAGTTCCAGGATGCGCCCGGCCACCTGCGGCAAGGCGGTGAGTTCGCCCAGCATCCCGAAGATCCGCTCCGGCGGCAGCTCACCCGGTTTCAAGTCGGCACAACTCGTCAGCTCCCGCTCGTGCTGGGCTTTCATCTGGGCCGCGTGGATCGTCTGTGTGTGCAGCCCCACCGGTAATACGTCGTGTTCCAGGCCGTGAAGACGCATGACGGCGTAACGCGCCAGCGCGGTGACTCCCCTGATACGCTCGGCGCCTTCGAAGCTGAGCCAATCCAGGTAGAGATATGTGCCCCAGCGTCCGCGCAGCGGCAACGGCACCAGCAGGATGGGACGATCCTCCGAGGCATGGAGAACCCGTGACAGTTCGGGCGGGAAATACTCGAGAGGGAACGGACCGCTGTAGACCACCTTCTCGCGCGAGAGCACCATGAAGATATCCGTCTCCCGCAGGGCGATCACCTTCGGTCTGATCGACTTCGGGTCCAGCAGGCGCGGGGGCAACTCGACGCCTTGCGCCAGCATCACGCGCAGCCCTTCACCCCAGTTGCGCAGCAGGAGCAGCCGGCCGCCCTGGCGCTCGGCGAGATCGACAAAGATGCGCACGACATCGCCGGCTTCGACGACCTTGTCGAGGGCTTCCAGACCGGAGATGAGATCCGGGAGCACGGTGGCTGGATCCGTTTGCCGCACGCCGCCGAGCACGTCGACACCTGCCAGGCATCTCAGTTCCCTTTCCTGTATTTGCTTTTCGTGGTGCGTGAGCACGATCTCGTCTAATTGGCCCAATTATCCACTCCCTCTGTCATCCGGCGCACCGGCGCCAAAAGAAGGCATCCGACGTTGTTATCGGCCGTCAACCGGGATAATTAAGCCGGATTACTGGCAAATAGCGGTGGATGTTATATGCTGGTGCGCGTGCAATCGGTAGACGAGGATCCCTGGAAACCGCTTGGAAAGAGGTCGGCCATGTCCAACCGGATCACCAAGTCGTTCACGTTCGATTCCGCCCACTGGCTGCCCAACGTCCCGCAGGGCCACAAGTGCGGCCGGATGCATGGGCACACCTACACCATCGTCATCGGCGTCGAGGGCGAGGTCGATCCGGAGTCGGGCTGGATCGTCGATTTCGGGGACATCAAGGCCGCCTTCAAGCCGTTGGAAAAGATCATGGATCACCGTTGCCTCAACGAGGTCGAAGGACTCGAGAATCCGACGGCCGAGAACATGGCCCGCTGGATCTACACGCGGATGAAGAGCGACCTGCCGCAGATAGCCGACGTCACCGTGAGGGAGACGCCCACGTCCGCCGCGGTCTACCGCCGCGAGGATTGACGCCCCAGCCCGGCCTCAATGGGTCCGCAGCCATTCCCGCGCATGCGCGTCCGCGGGATTCAGCCGCAGCAGTCTCTGGTACGCGCTCCGCGCCTCGGCCATGCGCCCCGCACGATCGTGGATCTCTGCCAGATTACCGAGAGCCTGCCAGTAGCCCGGACTCATTTCCAGGACCTGCCCGAAAGCCGATTCGGCTTCGCGATCCCGGCCGAGCGACATCAGGCACATACCGGCGCCGAACAGGGCACCGGTCTCGCGCTGCTTGCGGTTCAGGGTCTGGAAACGCCTCAGGGCCATGCCGTACTCGCCGTTGTGGTAGGCCACCCAGGCGGAACCGAGCATGGCCCCCCGGTCATCGGGATTCGAGCGCAGGACGATCTCGAACTGGACCTCCGCCTCGTCCACGCGTCCCGCAGACAACAGCAGGTCGCCCAGCTTCAGCCGGGCCGTATGCGAATTGGGACTCGCATCCACCCATTGGAGGGTCGCCTGCAGCGCTTCGTTCTCCCGGCCTTCCCTGCGCAAGGCGTCGCCGAGGGCGTCGTAGAGATTGTCCTGCACGAGATCGAAGTGCCGGTTCGGGTAGCGGCGTTGGACGGCGAGCGCTTCGCGGTAGGCTGCAACGGCCAGATCCGTGTCGCCCCGGGTGATGTAGGCGTTGCCCAGGGTGAAGTGATAGAAGGGATTCGCTTCGGTCCGGTGCTCCTCGAAGCTGAGGAAATCGCTCAGCGAGAAGGCCAGCAGGGACAAGGCGAGGAGCGGGCCGATCAAGCCGTGCTCCCAACAGCGCCGCCGGCCGGCCGATACCAGGGCGTCCAATCCCGCACCTGCGGGGATGGTCATCATCGCGGCGAGGGGGAGGCGGAACCTCGCGTTGACGAAGAAGAGCAGTATGGACACGCCATAGGCCGAGACGGCTCCCAGCAGCAGGGTTCGCGATCGGGAATCCCCGTCCCGCCTCGACCAGCCGAGCACGGCGAGGAACAGCAGGGCCGGCCATCCTACCAGCAAGGGGACCTTCAACAACGGCGACCACTCCCGCCAGGCGTAGATGTACTTGTTGTTGGACCGCTCCCCCGCCCCCAGCAACATGCTCAGTTTGCGCCAGTACAGGGCCGCCGCCGCCGCCGGCTCCTCGATCCAGAAGGCGAGGCCGCGCTCGAGGAAATACCGATCGATCTCCGAATGCTTCAGCTGCCGGCCCTCGGCACGTTCGGCCATGGCCACGGCGTCGTCGTAGCCACCCTGCCAGGTGGGACGGGTGCCCGGCACGATGGCGGTGCGCCCGTCCGAAGCCGGATTGTTGCCGATGAAGAAGTTCACGCCGCCCTGGCTGGCGATCGGGACCAGGTCGCCGCTCCGCACCAGGTTCGACACGGACACCGGCGCGATCGGCAGGGCGAGCCCCACGGCCAGCATCACCCATCCCGCCGGACGCACCCGGAGCGCGCGCCAGACGTACCAGGCCAGCACCGGCAGGACGATGAGGATGTTGGGTCTGGCGATCACCGACAGACCCAGGATCAGCCCCACCAGGAACAGACTTCGCGCGCGGGGGTGTGCGCCCACCCGCAGGAGCAGCCACAACCACAACAGGTTCAAGGTAGTGGGGACCGTGACGAGCAGCAGTTCGGCGGAGAAGTAGATGCTGGTCCACAGGGCGGCTAGCAGGAATCCGGCCAGATAGCCCGCTCGCCTTCCCCACAACCTGTCGGCGGACAACGCCGCCAGTCCGGCGCCCAGAGCTGACACGGCCACGTGCACGAGTTGCACCGGGAATCGCGCGCCGTCGAAAATCCAGTAGAGTCCCGCCAGCAGGTAGGGATAGAGAGGAGCCCGGAAGAAGGGCTCGGCGCCCGGCCAGGTGCCCGCGAGAATGCCCCGCGCCCAGGCGTCGTGCATGGCGGCGTCCATGATAGGCTGCTCGAAAAGGGGATTCCCGCGCATGAACCATAGATGGACCAGGCGCAGCGCGAAGGCCGCGCCCGTCACGATCCAGAACATCCGGCTCTGTCCGGTGATCGACTTCACTAGTCCCCCTCCGCCTCTACCCGCACGTGCGCCAGTGTGGCGGACGGCACCCACCCGTTCCACTCGCCGCCGAGTGTGACCTGGGACCAGCCTTCGCGCAAGGCCCGCACCTGCAGGGTCAAGCCGTCGTGCACCTGGAAGACGACGGGGAACGTCGTCTCCGGACCGCTTTGCACGGAAACCTCGGGCACGACCACGACCGCGACGTCCAGCAGACGTTCCTCGTACCATAGCCACGAGGCGACCGAGAGAATGGACAACGAGAGCACGCCAGCCGACAGGCCGAGCCGCCTCATGGCGACCGTCCAGCCCGTGCGCCACCACGACCAGGCGACGACCAGGCACGCCAGCCAGACCGACGCGACCAGAGCGAGACACCACTCGTCCAGGGACAAGGCAACCAGCCCCGCCCGCATCTGCTTTAGCACGGGCGGCAGCGGCGCACCTTCCAGTTCGATGTCCCGCGTATGGGAGCGGACCCACGCCAGGTTCGCACGAATGTCGGAATCCCGCGGCTTCATCCGCAAGGCGCGCAGATAGTGCACGACAGCATGGCCCAGCTCTCCCCTTCGCGCATGGGCGTTGCCGAGATTGTAGCAGACGTCGGCATCGTGAGTGACCGCAGCGGCTGCCTGGAACCTGGCAATCGCCTCCTCGGTCTCGCCGTCGGTGTAGGCCCGCACGCCCTCCGCCATCAAGCGCACCGGATCTTCGCCGCCGGCGAGGGACACGTCCTGCGCCACGGCCGCCGAGCCCTGGATCATGGCAACGGCCAGCATCCACGGGAGCACGCAGCGCAGCACGGCGGTCGGGGTCTTCGCGTCCGCCGCTTCGAGGTCCTGCAACAGGGACAAGGCTTCTTGCACCATCTCCCCCACATCGAGCGGACCCGTGGTGTCCGCACTGCCATAGCGCACCGCTTCGCAGCGCCGAACGAGTGCCGTCAGCTTCTCGCCGGTCTCGATACGATCGACAGCTGCCGCGTATGCCACGATCTGGGCCATCTGCATGCTCGCGGCCGAACGACCCGTCTTGTCGGCCACATATCCCTGCACGGCCTTGATCACCCGCGCGCCATCCACCGCTTCGCCACCGGGCCTCCCGGCTTCGTGCAGCAACGACTTCGCCCGGCGAAGGGCGCTGCGTCGGCGAGTGCCCAGGGGATCGCGCAGGCGGGACGCTTCCCGCGACAGATGCCAGCGCATCATCCCCAGAAGACCAAGCGGTGCGAGAAGACTCGCCCACCAGATCGGTCTCGACGCCAGCGGTTCGCTGCGCGTGCGCAGGTTGCGCGAGGCGGGATGCGCGAAGCGCAGGTCGCTCGCGAGACGCTCGATCTCCGCCCGCATCGACTGCGCCGGCGTATCGCCGGCCACGGGGCGGTCTCCCTGGACCACGGTGAGGGATCCGACACTCCGAGAAATCTCGGCGTAGCGCGCCGTGGCCGGATCGAAATACACGATCGTGACGGGCGGTATCTCCAGCTCTCCCTCCTCGAGGGGGATCAGCACCTTCTCCTGGTTCAGGCGACTGAAGAGCCTGCCGTGATCCTTCTTGGTCTCCAGACCGCCGCCCGCCTCGTGGACCTGCAGGTTCGCCGGGGCCTTCCACGGCAGGTCGGAGACGCTCTTGAGCAACCCGTCCGCCCCGAGCGACAGCGACAGGCTCACCGGTTCACCCCGGGGCACGGTATCGCGATCGATGTTCGCGCTCAGATCCACCTGCCGAGACACGATGCCGGAAAAATCCGCAGGCGATGGTCGAGGCAGGTCCTGCACGCGAACCTCCAGGGCCTCGGTGGAGAGACGAACCGGTCCAGCGCGCTGGCTGCGACGTCGTAACGAGAAGAAATCGGCGAAGGGGTCGGTCGGCAGCGTCACGGCCGCGGGCTCGATGGTCAGGACGCCTGGCCGCGTGGGGAACAGGGCGTAGCGTATCTCGGTGATCTCGTATTGCTGGCCTCCGATGTTCTCCTGATAATTCCGGTTGGGAGGCAGATCTTCGCGCCAGAAGCCCTCGGCCCGCGGCGGCGTGTACTGTGGCCGGTCGAGACCGCGAGCGTAGGGATTCGCGTAGTACCTGAACACGAGCACCACCTGTTCACCGACATAGGCCATCTCGCGGTCCAGCGAGAGGGAGACGAAATGGTCGTCACCCGGTCCCGGCTCAGCGGTCTGGCCGCGCACGGCGTCACCGGCGGAATGGTCGCTTGAGTCACCGGACGCGCCCGGCCGGGACGCACCGCCCTGGACATGGATGGTGACTGCCTCGCTGCCGAGCTGCCGGCCGTCGATCGACACCTGCAGGGCGGGGATCGTCACGTCATCGTCCGTCACGATGTGGAGGTAATAGGTCCAGGTGACGGAGGTCGACACGGCGCCGTTGATCATCTGGAAGTTCTGGCTCGTGCCGCCCCGGCTCACGACGACTCCCGGGATCTCCGGCAGATCCGGCGTCGGCAGGTTGCGGTCGTCGCCGGTGACGGTGATCGTGAGCAGGACCTGATCGCCACGGGATGCCACGTCGCGATCGACTTGCGCGGTCAAGTCGGCCGCCATCGCGTGAATGGCGCCGTTCAGGCACAGAAGCATAAGCAACAGGCCGGCGCGAGGTCCGATCCGTTTCCGTGAAACGACGACTCTCATCTTCTACCACCGCTTTCCACTGGCGGCCTCCCGGCCCTTGAGCCGTTTCTGCAGGGAACGTCGCAACTCTTCCTCGTCACGATCCAGGGCCTTCAGGATCGACAACGCCCGTTCCTGCGAAATCTCCTCGGCATCTTCCTGCGCGGATTCCGCGGATTCCGGTGGGGCGTCTTCCGCCTGCTGCGGCTCGGGTTGGGACTGCTCCTGTCGTTGTCCTTCTTGCTGCTCGCCTGCTTCGCCTTGCTGCTCCTGCTGCTGGCCGTCCTGCTGCTGCTCCCCGTGCTGGTTCTGCTGGCCATCCTGCGGTTGATCGTCCTGATCGCCCTGCTGGCCATCCTGTGATTCCTGCGATTGCTCTGGCGGGGGTTGTTCGAGCAGGCGCATGGCGTATTCCAGGTTGCGCAACGTATCGATGCGCTCGGGCTCGATGTTCAGCGCACGACGCAGCTGTTCCAGGGCGCGGGCCGGATCACCCGCCGCGAGGGCGTCCGTACCGGCGTTGTAGAGGGCCTCCGCGCGCAGCTCGGGATCATCGGTCAGGGACATCACCCGCGAGAATTCCCGGGCGGCTTCCTCGTGTCGCTCCAGACGCGACATGGCCTCGCCCACGGCCAGGGCCAGGCGCGGGTCGTCCGGATCCAGGGCACGGGCTTCCAGGAACGCTTCGAGGGCAGTCTCATAATCGCCTGTCCGGTAGCTTTCGAGGCCGCGTGTGACGGCCGCAGCTCCCGGCGGGGTCAGAACCGCAGCCGTCGCCGGCGCCGGCGCGATCGCCAGCACCAGGAACGCCAGGCCGAATGCCGGGACCATGGGTGACCTCCTGACCGAACGCGCCCTGACAAGAGTCCGGGCCCACAGGGAAGCGAAGGCCAGGATCAGCGGCCAGACGAAACGTTCCTCGTACTGGGTGATGTGCCGCCCGTCGAGTTCGCGTTCGCCGAGCCCGGCGACGAGCGCCTGCAGCGTCTCGCTATCCAGGCCCTGCGCCCCGATGCGAAACACGACACCCTCGCCGTAGTCGGCCAGCCGCTGGAGCGAGGCCAGATCGAGGCGACTCATGACGACGTTGCCCTCTGCGTCCTTCAGGTAACCCGCCGCTTCCGGCGTGTCCCCCGGCAGCGGGATCAGGCCTCCCGTCTCCTCGCCCACGCCGATGGGGATCACCGTGATGCCCAGTTCCCGGCAATGCTCCGCGGCATCCTGCCAGCCGCCCTCGAGATCCTCGCCGTCGGTGGCCAGCAGGATGGCGCGGCGGACTCCCGCGGCGCTCTCTCCCGCGCCGCCGACGAGCAGGTCGGCGCTCACGCTCAGGGCCGATTCCAGCGCGGTGCCCTGGGCCGAGATCATGTCGGGATCGGCCATGCGCAGAAAGAGACGCGCGGTGCCCAGGTCGAGCGTCAGCGGACATTGCACGAATGCCTGTCCGGCGAAGAGCACCAGGCCGATGCGACCACGGTCGAATGTCTCGAGGAACGTCCCCAATTCAGCGCGCGCTCTCGCCAGACGGCTGGGCACCACGTCCTCGGCCCGCATGGAATTGGAGATGTCCAGAGCGATCACGACGTCGGTCCCGCGTTGCTGGACCACGACCTCGTGCGCGCCCCATTGCGGACGCGCCAGCGCCAGGATCAGCAAGGCGATTCCCGCCAGCAGAAAGAAACGCCGCCATTGCCTGGCCGACGGTGGCATGTGCTCAACGTGCTCGCCGGCCCGAGGCCCGAGCAGGGCGGCGAGAAGACGGCGCGCCCGGCCGTCTCCCCAGCGCATGAAGAGCCACAGTACCGGGACCGAGCCCAACAGCAACAGCCATTGTCCGGCGGCGAATCTCACTCTTGTCTCCTTCCCGTCCGGCGGGTGCGCTCCCCGGCCGGTTTCAGGGCAATCGACGCAGCCAAGCCGCGCCGAGCAGGGCGTCGACCAGCAGCAGCAGCAGGGCCGGCGAAGCGAACCAGGCCATGCGCTCCTCGTACCAGGTCGTGACCGTCGTCCGGTAGCGGCTGGTCTCGAGCGCGTCGATGGTAGCGAAGATCTGCGCCAGGGCCTCCGCATCGACAGCGCGGAAATAGCTGCCCCCCGTCACCTTAGCGATCTCCTGCAACAGCTCCTCGTCCAGGGGCATCTCCACCATGCGCGTGCGGCCGCTCGCGGCGAACCTGTCGTCGGGAAAGGGCACCAGCCCGTGCTTGCCGACGCCGACCGTGTAGACCCTCACGCCGAGCGAGCTCGCCAGCTCGGCCGCCGTCTCGGGCTCCAGCGTGGGGACGTTGTTGCTGCCGTCGGTCAGCAGGATGACCGTACGGCTCGTCGCCTCGGAGTGGCGCAGCCTGTTGACGGCCGTGGCGAGTCCCAGGCCGATGGCCGTACCGTCCTCGATCAAGCCGATCTGCACCTCGTCCAGGAAGCCGGTCAGGATGGAGCGGTCCAGCGTCAACGGGCACTGGGTGAACGCCCGCGAAGCGAAGACGACCAGACCGATGCGATCCTCGCCGCGACCGAGCACGAAATCCCTGATGATGGACTTGGCGACCTCGAGACGGTTATCCGGTTGGAAATCAAGGGCTCGCATGCTCCCGCTGATATCCAACGCCACGACGATGTCGATGCCCTCCCCCTCCACCTCGTGCAGGTTGTGCACTTCCCGGGGTCGGGCGAGGGCGACCACCAGGAGCAGCAGAACGACCAGACGCAGCCATGGCAACAGCGAGCGCATGCGTACGCGCAGACCCGGCCCGGCATCGGCCATGAGCGCCAGGTGGGAATGGCGCAGCACCGCCGTGTCCACCCGGCGCCTGCGCAGGATGAAGGCGGCCGCGACGACCGGGACCGCCAGGAACAGCACCAGGGGTCGAGCCAGTTCAAACACGGCCGCCTCCTTCTGGCGCCGGTACGGCCTGGGGCACGATCTCCCGCAACCTGTCCCAGCTCAGATGTGCCTCGATCTCCAGCTCCGGCGGAACAGGCGTATATCGCGCCATGACGCGCGTCTCCGCCACCGCGTCGATCACGGCGCGCAACTGTGCGAGACAGACGGAGACGGCGACCTCGTCGGGCGCGAAGCGCAGCAGATCGCAGCGGGACAGGATAGCGACTGCGCGTGCCGGGATCCACGCGGGATAACGGCGCAATGCGAGCGCCTCCGCGATCTCATCCGGCGTCATCTCCACCGCCTTGATGTGGAAGCGGCCGGCGAGAAAACGCCTGTAGATCGTGGCCAGCTCGTGCAGGAAAGCCCGGCCCTCCCCCCGGGCGGCCAGGCCGCCGTCCGCGAGATCGCGCAAGGAGACGGCCGCAGGCATCCAGGCCGGGGGCGTCAGGAGGTCGCTGAAGCTCGGCTCCGGGTCGCGTCGCCGGCGCAAGCGCAGGATCAGCAACAGCAAGGCGAGGGCAGCTAGCAGGGCCAGCAGCAGACGCCACCGATACCAGCCGAGGCTCCTCGGATCGCGGAGCGGAGACGGCTGGTCGGTCGGCCCCAGCCTGCCGGTCACATGGAAGACCTGCTCGGTCCGGTGACCGTCCCCCCAGGCCAGACGGTAGGGACCCACGCGGCCGAGGCGCAGACTGATGGCCACCTCGGTGCCGTCGGCCGCCGGTTCGTCCATCTTCTCGGCACCGGTCACCTCGGCCCATGGCGTGCGAGAGATCAGCGAATCGAGCGAGACGTCGCCGGCGGCGGCCGGGAAAGCGCAGTGCACGATGATCTCGTCGCCGAAGAGGATCGAATCCGGACCGGCGAAACGCAGGCTCGGCACCGGCACGGCGCTCTTCGAGTCCAGCAGCAACGTCGCGGTATCGGGAGACGCCGCGATCGTGGGGGACGTCAAGCCGCCCGTCTGCGCCTCGCCCCTCCCGGCGCAGCACAGTGTCGCGATCGCGCAGACGACAATCCCGTGCAACGGCTTCATAGCCGCCTCCCGGCCCTGCGTACGCGGCGCATGAAGAATCGTCGCAGTGGGTCCACGTATGATGAAGTGATATCGACATCTATGATATCCACGCGCGAGCGCCGGAACAGATCCTGCAATGCATGATCGTGACGTGCGGCGCTCGCCGTGAGCGAATCGTGAACGGAGACCCGCGACGTGTCCACGAGCATTTCGCGCCCCGTCTCGGCGTCCGCCCAGCGCACCAGACCGCACCAGGCCAGAGCCGTCTCCCGTGGATCCCGCACCCTCACGGCGACCAGATCGTGACGGCGCGAGACGATCTGCAGGGGACGATCGAAATCACCGGTCCAGAAATCGGACACCAGGAAGACGGTCGCCTTGCGCTTCAGCACCGAGCCGAGCAGCTCCAGCGGCGCCGACAGGTCCGTGCCCGCGCCCTCCGCCTCGGCCGCCAGCAGTTCCCGTATGATGCGCAGGACGTGCCCGCGTCCCCGGGCGGGCGGGATATAGAGCTCGACGCGGTCCGAGAAGAGGACCAGCCCGACCTTGTCGCGGTTGGCGGTGGCGGCCAGCGCCAGCACGCCGCACAGTTCCGCGGCCACTTCCAGGCGCATCCGTTCACCCGAGCCGAAGCGGCCGGACCGGCTCACGTCCACCGCCAGCATGACCGTCAATTCGCGTTCCTCGTCGAACTGCTTGACGTAGGGTGCGTCCGCCCGTGCGGTGACGTTCCAGTCGATGGCGCGCACGTCGTCGCCGGGAACGTATTCCCTCACCTCGCGGAACTCCACGCCGCGTCCCTTGAACACGGAGTGGTATTCGCCGGAAAACGTCTCGTCGACCAGGCGACGGGCACGGATCTCGATCCGGCGCACGGCCTCGAGCATCTCGGGCGTGATCGCGCAGCGGCCGCCGGGAAGCGCCCGCTCGCCGCCTGTATCCTGCGGGCGTCTAAGGAACTTCCACATGGTCGAGTAGGCGGTCTATGATTTCGTCGCTGGTGAGTCGCTCCGCCTCGGCTTCGTAGGTGATCAGGATGCGATGACGCAGTGCCGCATGGGCCGTCGTCTTGACGTCTTCCGGCACCACGAAAGATCTGCCCGCCAGCAGGGCTCGCGCTCTGGACGCCTGCGTCAGGGCCAGAGTGGCCCTTGGCGACGCTCCATAAGCTATCAGATGCGCCGCATCCAGGCCGTAGGCCGCGGGTTCCCGCGTGGCGAAGACGAGATCCAGGACGTAGTCCTTGACCTTCTCGTCCACGAACACGCCGTTCACGACGCCACGCAGCGCACGGATCTCCTCCGGTCCCAGTACCGGATTGACGCGCGGCGGGATTCTGCCGGCCATGCGCTCGAGAATGATCCGCTCCTCGTCGCGGGACGGATATCCCACCTGGAGCTTGAGCAGGAAGCGGTCGACCTGCGCTTCGGGCAGCGGGTACGTCCCCTCCTGCTCGATGGGATTCTGGGTGGCGAGCACCAGGAAAGGATCGTCCATGGCGAAGGTCTCTTGGCCGATGGTGACCTGTCGCTCCTGCATGGCTTCGAGCAGGGCGCTCTGCACCTTGGCCGGCGCGCGGTTGATCTCGTCGGCGAGCACGATGTTGCTGAAGATGGGTCCCTTCTTGACCGTGAAGGATCCGGTCTCGTGCTGGTAGATGGTGGTGCCGATGATGTCCGCGGGCAAGAGGTCGGGCGTGAACTGGATGCGCTGGAAGCCCGTGTCCAGCACTCCGGCGAGGGTCTGCACCGCCAGGGTCTTGGCCAGGCCCGGTACGCCCTCCAGCAGGACGTGGCCGCCGGTCAGCAGACCGAGCAGCAGCCCCTCCAGCATCCGACGCTGTCCCACGACGACCTTGCCAACCTCGGCCAGCACAGCCTCCAACCGCTGTGACGCCTCCTCGACGCGTGCTATGTCCAGGCTCTCGGTCACTGATCCGTTCTCCTTGCTGAAGTCAGAAGATTCCCAGCCGGCTTGTTTCCCAGCCTGCCAACGACACGGCGCGCTTGTACACGACACGTACGTCCCGGTTCCGACTGTGGGTACACGTCCAGGTCCAGTAGGGTAAGTGATGGATTTGAACTTGCCAAGTGATTGGAAAAGGCGTTGTATGGTCCCATCGAATCCGGCACAACGACTTCGAGTACGGGGAGACGGCCGTGCGACTGTCACCGAACAAGATAGATTTCCTGGCGGAGAAGGTGCTCGAGATGATCGAGCGCGCGCCGGAAATCCACATTCAGACCAATTCCGACCTCGTCTATCGTGTCATCGCCGACACCTTCTTCGACGACATGCGCGCCGAAGAGGACCTGGAGGCCGAGGTCGACGAGCTGCTCAAGGAACATCGCGGCGAGATCCAGGCCATGGACATGGACTACGGCGCGTTGCGGGCCAAGATGAAGCGCGAGATCGCCAAGAAGCGCGGCTTCACCCTCTGACCGGAGATGTCGGGAGACCAGGACATGAGGCTTTCCGAAGAACGCATCCAGAAGATCGCCGTCCAGATCGCCGACACGTTGCTCGACGAGGAGCACGTGGATCTGGTGATCGCAGAAGACCGTTTCACCCATCTGATCGAGAGCAAGATCACCGAGTTGTTGCGCGTCGAGGACGAGATCGACGAGGAAGCCGCCGCCTGGATTCATCTGAACAAGTCCTACCTGGAGGACGGAACTCCTGAATTCGAAGTCGAGCTCGAAAAGGTCAAGAAGAACCTGGCGGACTCCAAGGGATACGTTCTCTACTGATCCGGAAGCTCCATGCGGGTGATGCTCATCTCCCCCTATCTGCCCCACCGCCGCGTCGGTCACGGCGGCGGCGTTGCCATCCGCGACATGGTGCGCCACCTCGGACGACGGCACGAGATAACCCTGGTTTCTCTGGAACGCTCCGGCGACCGGGGCCTCGCCGCCGAGGTCGGCGCGGAACTCGGCGTGGACGTGCGCACCATTCCCTTCCTCGACGCGGGCGCACGCGGTCTGCCCCGGCTCGGGCTGTTCGCGGGGCGTGCGGCGGCTCTATGCCGCGGTTTGGCGCAGGGACATCCCTACTACGTCTCCAAGTACTGGTCGCGACGGATTTCAGCCGCCATCCTGGAAGCGGCAGCCGCCACCGATCCGGATGTTATCCACGTGCAATGCATGCAGCTCACCCTCTACCTGCGCGATCTGCGACGGCTGCGGGACGCCGGGGGTCTGACCTCGCGCCTCGTCCTCGGCAGCGACGAAGTGAGTTCGCTGCCCTGGGGCCGCAGGATGTCAGCCACACGGAATCCCCTGCTCCGCAGCATCCTGCGTCATCAGTACCGCGCCTGGCGGCATCTCCAGACCGCCGCCACCGACTGGGCCGACATCACCTTCTGCGTGACGGACCAGGACCGGGACCTGCTCCTCGCCGACGGCGGGCGCACCTGTCATACGGTGCCCCTGGGCGTGGACATCGAGTCGATCGCGCCAGCATGGGAGCCCACCGAACCGCCCAGGCTGCTGTTCGTGGGCAGTTTCGCGCACCGCCCGAACCGCACGGCCGCGGGATTTCTGGTTGACAAGGTATGGCCTATCATCTCCAAATACCGTCAGGACATGGAATTGGTGCTCGTCGGCCGGGGGGCGCGGCGTTTTTTGGCTGCGTCCGGCGGCGGGGATCGGTCCATCACCGCACTGGGCTACGTCGAGGACTTGACGGATCTGTACCGACGGTGCCGTCTCTTTGTCGCTCCCTTGACCGAGGGCGGCGGCATCAAGATCAAGATCCTCGAGGCGATGGCCCACGGCATACCGGTGGCGACGACGCCAACCGGCGCCGAGGGCATAACGGACGATGAAGAAGGGGCGATCTGGATCGGTGAAGCCGACGACGCGTTCGCCGACATGATCCTACGCATGTTGGTCGACCACGATGAGGCGACCAAGAGAGCCCATAAGGCGCGCACGGTCATCGAGGAACGGTTCGGATGGCCCGCCATCGTACGGAGGATGACCGACTTGTACTCCAGTCCGGAGAGGGGGTGATATCGATCTGATAGGTTGCACGGCCGCATGTCGGCCGCAGAGGATCGATGTGACCTGATCTTGTCTCTTCACGGAGGAGTGGACAATGTTGAAAAGAATAGCATACCTGATGTTCGCCCTGGCCCTGCTGATCGGCATGGGCGTCACCGCGAACGCCCTGGCCGGGGATACCAGCGGCAGCATGGTCTACCGCTGGCAGGGCATGAACAACATGGACCAGGACAGCGACCTGGACGATGCGCAGGGTGCCGGCCACATGCGCACCCGCGTGACCTTCGCCGGCGATGTCGACCACAACGCCTCGTACAACCTCACCGTCGAGAACTACCAGATCTTCGGCGACGCCGGACCCGACGCCAATTCGATCTACCAGGCCACCTTCACCATGAAGGATTTCCTCTTCGAGGACTTCGACGTGACCCTCGGCCGCATGCCCGTGGCCTACGGCCGCGAGCGCGTGATCGGCGTCGAGGACTGGGATCTGGCCACCAACATCCTCTTCGAGGGCCTGCGTGGACGCTACAGCTTCGAGAGCGGCTGGCTGGACTTCTTCAACTTCAAGCTCATCGAGACCTTCGGCGGCAAGTACGTGGATCCTGCCGGCGAGGGCGACACCGACATCATGGGCCTCTACCTGCACTACGACGCCAGCCCCGACTTCTACTTCGAGCCCTATGTGATTACCGCGACCACCGAGAACTGGGCCGATCCCGACATCGACAACGACAGCATGTTCATGTTCGGCGGCCTCTTCGATTACATCCACGAGGGCATCCACTTCTACGGCGAGGTGGTGGCCCAGTCCGGCACGATGTACGTCCCGGCGGAAATGGACCAGTCCGCCCTGGGTTACTACGCCGGACTGTTCTACGACTTCGAGAGCGAGGTCGAGCCGTACATCGGCTTCGAGTACAACTACGCCAGCGGCGACGATATCACGACCGCCGGCAAGGACGAGGGCTTCGGCGCGCCCTTCGGCTCGGTCAGCGACTTCCTGGGCATCATGAACGTCGTGGACTGGTGCGACGTGACCGCCCTGCGCTTCGCCGGCGGCTTCACTCCCACCGAGGGGCTCACCGCGTCCGCCGACTTCTTCCTCTTCACCCTGGCAGAGGCCGTCGGCGGCGACGACGCCATCGGCAACGAGATCGACATAATGTTCGACTACCTGCTCAACGACGACGTCGACCTGGAGGCGGGACTCGGCATGTTCTCCTACGACGAGAAGAGCACCATGTATGTGAATCCGGGCGACTCCCGGTACTTCGTCTGGGCCGGCGCCAGCCTGGACTTCTGATCTCCGTCCGAAGAAGACGGGGAGGGCCTGCGCCATCCCCGTCGCTTTTCTCGGCAAGCTAGCCCAGGTCGGGGCCACGGGATATCAGCGCCGGCGCGCCTCCCTGACGAGTTCCCGCTGCCGCCGGGTCAGACGCACGCCGCCCCCCAGCCGTTTGGCGCCGAGCGCGACCTCGGCCAGGCGCTCCACCGTTTCCAGCCGCTGGTAGGCTTCGGCGAGGCTCGAGCCGACGGTCACGACGCCGTGGTTGGCCAGCAGCAGGACATCGCGATCCTCGATCCTCCCCCGCAGGGATGCCGCCAGTTCATCGGTGCCCGGCGTGATGTACGGCAGCAGGGGCACGTCATCGCCCAGGATCAGCAAGGCCTCCGGCAACAGCGAGACCGGCAGTTCCGTCCGGGCGCAGGCGAAAGCGGTCGCACAGGCGGGATGACCGTGGCAGACGGCCGCCACATCCGTTCGCAAGCGGTAGATCTCGGCATGCATGCGCCACTCGGAACTGGGTGGCGGCGCCTGGCCGTCGGCGGCCGCGGCGTGCAAATCGAGCTCCACGAGACGGGAAGCGTCGAGTTCGCCCTTGCTGACGCCGGCCGGTGTGATGAGAAAGCGCCCTGCCGCGATACGCACCGAAAGATTGCCCTCCGTCGCGACCACGTAGCGGCGATCATACAGGAGACGCCCGATCCGGACGATCTCGTCGGCGGATCGGGCGTCGGGACCGGGTATCATCGCCTACCAGTTTGACAGAAGGTAGACGTGACTCATGACGTTCTCGAAAAACGCCAGCTCCTCGCGCACGTCGTCAGCATAAGCTCTCACCTGCAACACGTTCATGTCCGGATGGTCCTGCGCATACTGATCGTAGGTCTCCTGCCAGATCTGGTCCAGGATCTCCGTCGGGAAACCGAGAGAGCTGGTAAGCAGCATCTCGCGGCCCGGGCCTCCCGTGAACAGCGGCGCCTTGTCGTCGGAGCGGCTGAAGAAAGCGATCCGCGGATCCAGGCTGCCATCGGCCGGTATGTACCAGATATTCCGCTCGGTCAGGGTGATCGTCGGCACTCTGCGGTCCGAAACGAAAGCGATGATGGTGCCGTCGGCGGAGTACGCGGGCTCCTGGTTGCGCACCACGAAGCTGCTGCCCTCTGCGGGTGGCGAAAAAGTCAGGCGTTCCAGGTTCCTGTTCAGCTCGACCGCGCCGTTCTCGGCGTAACCCGTCGTATCGAAATCGACCGTGAAGATTTCCTGTGTGTAATAGCCCTCGTGCGCGCCCGAGAGATCCAGGGAGGCGTAGAAAACCAATTTTCTGCTGTCCGGCGACCAGGCCGGCCCGTCGCAGAGCGAAGCCTCGGTCGTCACCGGGAAGACGATACTGGTCAAGCTGCCGTAAGCGGGTACGGCACAGACCCATATACTCTGGCGCGTGGATTGATGCAACGAATCGGCGTCCGTATGCCCATAGCGGCTGAAGGCGATCCAGCGCCCGTTCGGCGAGACGCGGGGCGAGAGATGCTCCCAGAACATCCAGTTGAGCTCCAGGTCGTCGTCGGGTTCCCGGTAGATGAGCTTGGCGTCGGTGGCGTCGCCGTTCTGGAATCCGGGTCCGATCGGCGTTCTGAAGAGTCTGGCGCCGCGCGAGGTCTGCATCCAGAACACCAGATTGTCGTCATCCAGCCAGCGAGGCGTTCCCTTCTGCCAGTCCACGTTGGGTCTCATGCGCTCCTGAGTGTTTCCCGATCTGAACTGAAGATCGTTCAGATCGACTAGGGACGCGCCCTGGGAGGCCAACGAGGGCTGGGCGCCGAAGCGGGGTTCCAGGTCGATGATGGCCATCTGCCGGATGAGGGGGGGGACGTCGGGCAGGATCCCCGAAGGAGGTAGAGCCGGCCAATCCAGGGTGAACGCGACCCTGGTGCCGTCGGGCGAGAGATCGGGATCCTGGTACTTGTAGCCGCTGGATGCGGTATCCGCCGTCACCATGTTCAGATCGCCCGCGGTGTGGTTTCCGCTCATATTCAGTGTCTCTGACGTCTGCGGCCGCGTCGAGCAGCCGACGAGCGCCAGCAAGACGACCGCAAGCCCCGTCACTACCAGGGTTCGATGATCCGAGTGTCTCTTCAAAATCTCGACCTCCGGTGCGCGAGACGGACAGGCCCGTCACACAGCGAGAGCCCGCGGTCACCGCGAAGGGCGCATGGCCTGACAAATTCCGAGCTCGATTAAAATAAGGCCACTTGCCCCCCGAAATCAACCGGGAGTTCGTGCGAGGGTGCTCGTCCCGCACGAGCGGACGCGCAAGGACCTGTCACCGAAACGCCACCGTGGCACGTACCCAGGACCATACGGGGTATTTGCCGAGACGGCCAGGGGCGAACTCGGCCTGTCTCATGGCGCTGACCGCAGCCTCGCCGAGGCGGCGGTCCGGGCTGGAGGCCACCGAGACCTGCGAGACCCGGCCGGTCGGCCCTACGAGCAGATCCAGGACCACCTCGCCGGAGATCCCGTCACGAGCGGCGGCGGCGGGATATTCCGGTTCGACACCTCCGGTCTGCGCCGCGGGATGGGGATTCAAGCCCTGATAGCGGACCAGTACCGCAGTACTGGACGCGAGCGTACACTTGCCCAGACCTTGCTCGACCAGGGCGGCAGCGGCGGGCATGTCCCCTCGCGCACGCGCCGCGTCCGCGAGCAGGAAATCCACGACGCTGTCGTCGGGCCTCAGAGACGCGGCCACGCGCAACACCTTCTCGGCCCGCGCCAGCAGACGCGGGCGGTCGACGTCCCAATCACCGGTTATCGCCCCCGGCCCCTCGCGCGGCTCGATCGACGGTTCCCCCTGTCCCGCCAGCACATACAATTGGCCTAGCGTCAGCCATGCCAGGCCCTCCCCGCGCCCCTGCCCGGACAGGTAGAGCTCGAGTTCGATCACCGCATCTCCCCCCTCGCCCACGAGGAACAAGGCGTGGGCTGTGGACAGGACCTCGAGCGCGTCGCGGCAAGGCACGGCCTGGTCGGCCCCGACGCAACGGCTCAGTTCGTGCGGTCGCCAGGGGCCGTCGGGAGGAACCATCTCGCGCAGCACGACGTCGCCGCTGCCCCGACCCGGGACGGACTGTCGCGCCGCGCACCCGTCGAGCAGACAGAGAGGGGCCGGGAACAGGAACGCCGACAATGCGCACAGGCGGAGGATCCCGCTGGATCGCATCCCGCACCTCCTGGCAAGTCGATGATCAAGGGCTGTCGCTCGGGGCGCCGGCGCGAGCAGGGTCGAGCGCGATCAGCAGTTCCCAGTCGCGGTCCGCCTCGCGCGTTCGCCCCAGCCGACGCAACACTAGAATGCGGTTGTTGAGGTATCCCGCATGGCGGGGGTCGAGTTCGATGGCCCTGTCTATCAGGACGAGGGCCTCCACGTCCTTGCCGGCATCTATGCAGATCAAGGCGGCCTGTGACCAGAGATCCGGGTCGGTCGACAGTCCCGCCCCGGCGCCGAGGGACAGGGCGAGCGATACCGCATGGTCCGTCCGTCCGAGCGAGCGATCCGCCTCCAGGATAATCCTCATGTCCCGATCGCCGAGACCGTCGTGCCAGGTATGCGCCAGCAGCGCCAAGGCCCCCGGAGCCTGATCGTTTCGTAGTCGCGCCAGGGCCAGCAGCGAGCGGATCTCCTGATCGTCCGGCCGGAGCTCATGCAGGTGCTCGAGATGGGGCAGCGCACCGGTGTAGTCCTCTTGCTCCAGACACAAACGGCTCCACGCCCGGTGCACTTCCGGACAGTCGGGACAGATGGCCGCGGCCTCGGTGAAGGCCCTCTCCGCCAGGATATCCTGGCCGTAGACCATCAGGACGTTGCCGTATTCGAGCAGATAGACCCAGTTGCGGGAATCCAGCTCGCAGGCCTCGCGGTACTCGGAGAGCGCGCGCCCGGGCCTCTCCATCTCGACCATCAAGGTGGCCAGGTTGCGATGATTGACCGCCTCCGTCTGAGCCCAGAGGACGGCCTGCTCGAGATGGGTCAGCGCCTCGTCATAGCGCCCCAGCTTCTGCAGCGCCAGACCGGCCCGCTGGTGCAAGGGCCACCGCTGATGCTGGAAAAGCCGGTTGTCCGCCAGCAGCGCGATCGCCGAAGCCGCCGCATCCTGATAATGGCCCGCTGACATCAGAGAGTCGGCCGCGGCGATCGTGCGCTGAAATGCGCGCTGGGGATCGTAATCGTCCGGAGAAGGGCCTGCGAGAGCGGCGACCGCCACGAACGAGGCGATGGACATCGTGAAGATCCTGATGGTCATACCCCACCCCGGCACGCAAACCACGGGCCTCGATCACAGATCGATGCGCCACCCGGCGCACCCTCTCAGGTTAAGGGCCCCGCGACGTCCGGGCAAGGTTTCAACGTCCGCATGACCGAGTCAAGTTCTTCAATAGCCTGCTAGGCCAGGGCGGCGGCCACGTACGCGGCGGAAATGGCGACGACGACGATAACGAATATCACGAACTTGGCCGTCAGCCCCATACCGCATCGATCAGGCAAGCGCCACGATCCGCTCATCGCTTTCACCTCCGCGATCCCACATGTGCGACCGACACACGGTGCGCGTCACCACATCCGCTGCGGCCCCCACCGGAGCGGGGGCCGCGCTCGCAGTCATCCCCTGAGCCTGCGACGGAAGATCATCACCTCATTTGACCAGGGTCACCGCGCCCCGTCCCCGCAAGTCGCGCCAACCCGCCACGTACAAGTACCGGCCGCTGGGCGCCCGGTTGCCCGCATCGTCCCGGCCGTCCCAGGTCAACAGCAAGCGGTCGTTGCTGAAAACGCCGCCCGCGACCGTGCAGACGCATCGGCCCCGCATGTCGAAGACCTCGAGCGTCGCGGTCGACGCATCCCGCTGCATCCCGTCGGATATCGCCGTCATCTCGATGGTAGTCCTCGGGTTGCAGGGATTGGGAAAAGCGCTGCAGACCGGCATCATGCACGAGACGGGACGCCCTTGCATGGCTGCGGCCAGGAAACCGGAGAGACCGACGACTTCATCCGGCAGCGCCAGTCGTGCATTCTCGATGGCACCATAGACGTTGGCCGAGCCGCCGCCGAAGAGATAGCGAATGTCTTCGGCGAGGATCTCGCGCGCACGATCGGCGTGTCTCGCCCCCGGACCGTTGCGTCCGCGGTCCAGCCCACGCATGGACATGTAGGCGTCCCACAGTTCCGCTCTGGGATCGAAATACACCCAGGTCAGGACGTGACCCAATTCGTGAACCGCGACCGAGGCCACGGCGCTGTCGTCGATATCCCCGAACGACGGCGCCAGCAGGATGGCGTCGCGGCGGGCAAAGCTGCTCGACGTGAGCACCGGCGGCGCCGGCAGCAGGAAGACATCCACTTCCACGTCGATGTCCAGCGCATGTACGTCGCTCAAGGCACGGATCACCACATCCGCGGGCAGAGGTCGGAATTCGACGACATCCTGGCGGGGGAAGCGGGGATCGTCCGGCCCCCGGTACAATTCGACATCGCCGAGACCGGGATAGCGCAACAGCAGGGCGCCGTTTTCCCTGACCAGGCAGTCGGCCAGGTCGTCGCCGGAATGTACGCGAGCCGTGACGCCGTTGTCGGCCTCGATCGTCAGGCACGCAACGGCGGCAGACGTCCACGGGCCCGCGCCCAGCGTCGTCAGGATCAGCGACCAGATGAACATTCCGCGTAACGATCGACCAGGATGCGCCATCATGGACCCTCGTGGTGATCTGCCCCCCCCTCAGGGACATGGCTCGTGCGTCGAACACAGGAACCGCAGGTAACGTGCCTCGGCGCGCGAAGGGTCGCCATCTGTTCGAGATTCCGTGCCTTGATCGTCCAATTAGATGCTATACAAAAAGTTGGAGCGACGGTCGTATTGCCCGTCGACACCCCGACGCTGTGCATGCGAACACCGGGTGGGAGATACCCGTCAAGCCAGAAGGGGAAAATCGCGCAGGTGCGGAAAAGCAGGCGGCAGGGTCGGGGTCGGTTCCATCAACTCGCCCTGGACCCGAAGCGGCTGCCCAGGACCGCTCCCGAGCCGAAACAATAGACCGTCAGATGCACGGCCAGGCTGACGAGTTCGAAGAGGCGCCCGAAGGGCTTGAATCCGGCCAGGCCACCGAAGAGCGTGCCCAGAATGCCGGGCAGGAGGATGATCAGCAGACCGACCAGCAGGGTCCACCACGCCGCCCTGTCACCCGAACAGAAGCGTTGACAGAGGCGCGCTCCGAGCACCCGGGCGACCACGCCGATCGAGATGATGCCCAGCAGGAGATAGGCGATCCCGAGCAGTGCGGCTACCGGTATGCCGATCACGGTCAGGATCAACAAGGCCAGCGCCAGCAGTAGCAGCATGTGCCCGATGGTCGCCCAGAGCAGGCCCGCGGCGAAGGAGCGGCCGGCGGTCCGGGTCAGATAGCGCTCGGTGGCGTCCAGCCTGCCGTGCGGCAGCAAGGCGAAAACGAGCAGGATGAGCAGACCGAGCACCAGCAGCCCGCTCAACTTGATGATCACTCCGGTGAAACCGTAGGCCAGATCGGGCAGACCGACGATATCTCCCGCGAGGCCCTCCCCGCCTATGGACACGACCGTGCCGCCCACCGTGGCGTCGTCGTGTCGACGGAGCGATCCGAAAAGGGATACGACGTCGCCGTGAACGTGCGCGTCCTCGCCAAGGTTCAACGCGCCACCGATGACCACGACGTTGTCATCGACCGTGCCCATGATCGTCGCATCGCCCAGCAGGACGACCACGCTGCCGGCGACGCGCTCTCCGGCCGCCACCACCACATCATCGCCGGTACTGAAGATCTCGTCGCCGATGATCTTGAGCTTCGGTTCGCAGTGCTCATCCTCGTCCAGGATGTCGATACGCCACGATTCGGCCGTCCGCTGGAAATCCTGCAGCCCTCGCTCGATGTCCAGCGTATCCGGCAGTTCGGACAGGATGGTGGCCGTGATGGCGCTGAGTCCCTGGCTGACCCGCTCGCCCCAGTTCGCGGGTATGTCGATGCGCAACTCCCCGTCCGGGCTGGAGAACTTGAGCATCTCGTCATCGATGGTGATGTCGATGTCGCGCAGCTGCTCCTCGAGTTCCTGGAAGACCTGGCCCAGGTCCTCAATGGCTTCGGTGAACTCTTCCTCGTGCTGGATGGAGAGGGAGTCCCTGAGCTCGCCGATGCGGAGCAGCCGTCGTTCGATGGAGTGTCGCAGGGAGTCTCCACGAGAGGAGGCGGTTTCGTCGGCGGCAGAGGCCGGGGCCGCGAGCGACAGAAGCGCCGACAGCAGCAAAAGGAGGCCCAGCGTGGAGGTCGAGCCCACACGCCGGTGGCGGAACGGGGTCCGCCGGCTAGCGAGTTGAAGGATGATGCATGACACCGGCATAAATCCTCCGGGACGCGCTCTGAAGAAGCACCAGTGCTTCCGGCAGGGCACCGGCGACCATCAGGATCGCCCAGCCTCCGGAAAGTGCATCGGTCGCCAGACCGACGGCCGTCAGGACGGTTATCAATCCGCCCACGGCTCGAGTGCCCCTCGCACGGACGAAGGCGGGCAAGGCCTCCTCGTCCAGGATGACCGGCATGCGTTCGCGTCGAAGGGGTTCCATGGCCCGATAGGCCGCATAGGGCACCGACTCCAGGATGCGCGCGTCGAAATCCTCCGGCGGCTGCACGGGCGGCAAGCCGCCCAGCAGGCCGTTGAGACGCTGCATCTCCTCTAGGTCCTTGCCGCAGCTGTCGCATTCGCGGATGTGCAGGAACAGCGACATCGATTCCTTGCGCGGCAAGTCGCCGTCCAGGTAGTCCTGCAGGCGGGTGCGTATCTCGGTACAGCTCGGTGCGTTCATCGACTTCGTCTCTTTCATGTTGCTTTCCCTCCAGGGTCTCCTTCCCTCGGAACGGAGGCAGGACGGGTCGGGTCCTCTAACGGGTGGCGCCGGTCATGCCGACGGCGCCATGCTGACCACCCCTTCCCGCTTCCCTACGAGCGCTGCGACCGGAGGTTGCACGTCGTTTCGACCTTTTTCGTCCTGGATCATATCTCATATGATCGGACTTTCAACATCTGCTGTACCATGGCCCTGGCACGATGGATACGGGCCTTGACCGTTCCCAGCGGCAGATCAAGCACGGTCGCGATTTCCTCGTAGGAGAACTCCTGGTCGTGTCGCAGCAGGATGATCGCCTTGTAATGGGGAGGCAGGTCCGCGATGACTTCTTCCAGCTTGTCCATGGCCTGACGTTGCTCCAGCACGCGATCGGGCTGGGCCGCCTTGTCGGGCACCGGGATCTCGACCTCGTCGCCATCGGGCGAGGTATATCCTTCCAGGGACAGGAAACGCAGGCGGTTGCGCCTGAGGTGGTCTATGCAGTGGTTCGTGGCGATGCGGAAGATCCAACTCGAAAAGGCGAAGCTCTCGTCGTACCTGTCCAGCAGCGAGAACACCTTGATGAACACTTCCTGGGCCAGATCGCGGGCGTCCTCGGCACTCCGGGTCATGCGATAACACAGGCCGTAGATGGCGCTCCGGTAACGGGTCAGAAGCTCCTGGAACGCCCCCTCTTCACCGCGTTTGCAGCGTTTGATGAGTTTCAGGTCCTGCTTGCGGTCGAACATCGGATCCTCTCCGGGCGACGGCCGGGATCAAGCTGTCATCCAGTCGTCGGTTCCGGCGAAGATAGGCTCGCGACACGCTGCCGGTCAACAAACGTCCTGTCAACGCACGAGCGTGGCCGGGCGCGAGTAGCGCAAGCCGGCGACCTCGAGCGTAAAGTGGTACACACCCGACGGTAACATCCTGCCGCGAGAATCGCGGCCGTCCCATCTCACACGGGTGAGTCCGGCAGGACACATCTCCCCGTCCAGCAACCGGCGCACTTCGCGGCCGCGCGCGTCGGCGACGGTCAACCGTGCCGGCGCCGGATCGCGCAGTTCGAAGGAGAAGGTCGTCGACGGATTGAAGGGGTTGGGCCGGTTGGGCAGCAGACGGGCCGCGGCGGGAGGTCCGGACACGTCCGTGGTCTGCCGGAGGATGGGAAACCCGTACCAGTGCCCTGGGGCCGTACGGGGCATCCCCTCGCTGCGCCCCGCCAGATCGGCCGCCAGGACGTAATATTCCACGGTCGTGTCGAACAGGGGCGCGGGTATGACACCCTTGTAGAGGTCATCGCCGAGGGCGGTCATCTCCACCGTGGTCCAGCCCTCGCCCGCGAAGCGGTAGACCAGACGCACGAAGTCGAGGCCGGCCTCGCTGCGATCGTCGACGAAGGAGGTTACGGCCACCGGTCCTTCCGACGCCTCGCGTATCGGCACGTGGCCAACCCGCAGCATTCCCCGATCGTAGACGCCCTTGGCACGACAGTGGAGGGCGTCGTCGGACAGGAAGCCGCTGTAGTAGTACCCCTCGACCTGGTAGCCCGGCGCCGCCGCCTGGTAGGCGGCGATGGCGGCCTGGTCGTACGCCGCATTCCCGAAGAACGGCACGTAGATCCTGTCGTTGAGGAAGAGGCTGTTGGTATACGAGGCGGGATCGCCACCGCCTATGTCGTAGCAGTAGACGCGGGACACCTGGTAATTGCGCCCGGTCGAAGCCGTCAGCGACGCCAGCAGGACGGCCCGTTGCTCCAGCTCGTCGTAGGTGTGGTGCGCTGCCCAGACCTCCTTGAGCAGGATCGTCTCCTCGTCCAGAAATTTGGCCCAGGTGTCGATGTGATGGATCCCGCCGGATTCGATGTATTCGAGCGTGTAGTACGTCGAGATGCCGTAGTAGTCCGACATGAGTTGGTCGACCTCGGCTGCGGACATGCCGTTTTCCGACCAGGCCTCGTCGATCACCAGATCGGTGGACATGCCCACGCCGGCGCCGTCGGTCATGTAGTTGCCGCCGGTGTGGTACATGTCGTGACTGATGACCGGCAGCCCTTGCTGCTGGGCGAAGTAGATCGGGATGAGATTGTCGTTCGGGCGCCACGGTCGGTTGTAGGTGTGGTCGATGATCGTCAAGGTGCCGGTGCCGTCGAAGACATACCAGGGGCCGTAGTCGCGGGTCCAGATCGAGTCGTTTGCCCGGACCAGGAACTCGACCCTGGCCATGTCCACACCGTTGGCGGCGAGGTTGCTCTGCGCGGCGGACTGGTAGCCGCTGGAGACCACCACATGCAGCGTGACGTCGTCGTCCAGGTCGGTGAGCAGGTCGTAGGGCAGGCCCAGCGGATAGCGGATCAGCACGCCGGTGGCCGGTTCCCATTCGGCGACGTTGCGCACGGGCGCCACGGGTGGCGCGTCGGCCTTGGCGCCTCGGGTCGGCATGAGGTGCTCCCGACCGCGCCAGAATTCGCGCTCGGCCGCCGTCTCGTCTCGGGGCAGAAGATCTTCGAGATCATCCACGTCGCGTTGCGGCACGGGGCCGGGCGCCGCCAGAACGCCGACGGCGAGCAGCGATGACAGACAAAGCACTGACAGACAGCGGCTGAGCATGGGACGGTCCCTTTCGTGTGCCGTAAAAAGTCGCGGGGCGGGGTTGAACTGCTTCGCTGATTATAGCACATGACCCCTGCGGGCGTAAGCCTTGACACCTCCAGTGCGCATGACTAGACTCCCCGCGGTGCGGAGTGAACTCCATTCCATCCGGAAAGAAAGAGGCTCAGGCATGACCAACATAGAATCCATCCAGGCGCGTCAGATCCTGGACTCGCGCGGCAATCCCACCATCGAGGTCGAAGTCTTTCTGGACGGCGGCGTGGTCGGCCGCGCGGCCGTGCCCAGCGGAGCGTCGACCGGCGAGCACGAGGCCATCGAGCTGCGCGACGGAGACAAGGGACACTACCTGGGGAAGGGCGTACTGAAGGCCGTCCAGAACGTCCAGGAGATCATTGAGCCGGAGCTGCTCGACATCGACGTCACCGACCAGGTGCTGATCGACCGCATCCTCTGCGAACTCGACGGCACTCCCAACAAGGAGAAGCTGGGTGCGAACGCCATCCTGGGCGTCTCGCTGGCCGTGGCCCACGCGGCGTCCAACGCCATCGGCCTGCCCCTGTACCAGTACATCGGCGGCGTCGCCGCCCGCACCCTGCCCGTGCCCATGATGAACATCCTCAACGGCGGCTCGCACGCCGACAACAACGTGGACATCCAGGAGTTCATGATCATGCCCACCGGCGCTGAGTCGTTCACCGAGGCGCTGCAGATGGGCGCCGAGGTGTTCCACACCCTCAAGAAGGTGCTGAGCGAAAAGGGCCTGTCCACGGGCGTCGGCGACGAGGGTGGTTTCGCGCCGAACCTGGGCAGCAACCGCGAAGCGCTGGACATGATCATGACCGCCATCGACAGGGCCGGCTACAAGGCCGGCGAGGACATCTCCCTGGCCCTCGACGCCGCCGCCAGCGAGTTCTTCAAGGACGGGGCCTACCACCTGGACGCCGAAGGCGACGGTCCCTGGGACGCAGGCCGCCTGATCGCCTTCTACGCGGAACTCGTGAACAGCTACCCGATAGTCTCGATCGAGGACGGCCTCGACGAGAACGACTGGACCGGTTGGGGCAGGCTGAACGAAGCCCTGGGCGGGCGGATCCAGATCGTGGGCGACGACATCTTCGTGACCAATCCCGAGCGCCTGCGCCGCGGTATCGACGAGGACTGCGCCAACAGCATCCTGATCAAGTTGAACCAGATCGGCTCGTTGACCGAGACGCTCGAGACCATCGAGATCGCCAAACGCGCCGGCTACACCAACGTGATCAGCCACCGCAGCGGCGAGACCGAGGACGTCACGATCGCCAACCTGGCGGTGGCCACAAACGCCGGCCAGATCAAGACGGGCTCCTTGTGCCGCAGCGAGCGTATCGCCAAATACAACGAGCTGCTGCGCATCGAGGAGGAGCTGGGCGACCTCGCGGTCTACCCCGGACGGGGCTGTTTCTACAATCTGAGCTGACCACTGCGGGACGCCGCACCCGGCACGACCATGGGATTCAGGGAGGAACTCATGGCACCCGACCATCGCAAGAGACGGAACACCTCGACGGCCGGCCCTTACCTGCGGGGCGGCCCGCCGGCGCGCCGGCGGATTCGCAGACCCGTGCTCTGGCTCGGCGGCGCCGCGGTGGTCGTGTTGTTGGTGGTGGCCCTGCTGGGTGAAAACGGCATGCGAACGTATCTCGGGCTGCGCGCCGAACGGGTCCGGCTCGAGGAGGACGTGCAGAGGCTGCGCACGCAGCGCGAGGACCTCGAAGCGGGACTGACCGCACTCGACGAGCAGACCGGCGATCCCGAGGCGCTGGAGCGCGTGGCCCGCGAGCGCTACCGCATGCGCAAGCCCGGCGAGACCGTCATCGAGGTGGTCGGCGAGGATGAGCTGACCACCGAAACCGCACACGACGAATGAACCTCCCATGCCACCAACTTGACAGGCGGCGGCTCCGCCTCTTATATTGGCCCCCGCTTCCTCAGGGGAGCGACATATCAGACACGGTTGCGGGGTGGAGCAGTCTGGTAGCTCGTTGGGCTCATAACCCAAAGGTCACAGGTTCAAATCCTGTCCCCGCTACCAAATAGAAACGACCCCCGGTCGCGAGACCGGGGGTCGTCTTGTCGAGGGACAGGTCGGGCCCGTACCGCGGCATGTATAGTGGAGAGTGCCGCCCGTATCATCCAGGCCGGGCACATCATCCGGAGAACCTGAAGAAAGCCAGGCTGAGCGCGCCGAGCAGGGCTATGCCACCCAGGGTGATGACCCCGCCGATCAGGATCATCTTCATGCGCGCTCTCTCGCGGGCGTCGTGCAGCATCCGCAACTCGGCGTCCGGCGAGAGACGATAGGCCGGCATCGCACCGGTCAACCGATCGCTCTCCCGCAGCCGCGCGGCGAAATCACGGTCCGCCGCGAGATAGGCGTCCACCATCCGGCGGCTGTCCGTGCTGGCCTCCCCGCAGCGGTACAGGGGCCAGAGGTCGCTCACGATATCACGTGTCACTTCGAGCACCATGATCCACTCCTTCGCATTCGAGTGCGCGCGCCAGCCGGAGACGGGCGCGATGTACCCTGACCTTGGCGGCGCCCGCCGTGGTGCCGAGGGCTGCGGCGACGTCCTCGTAGGACAGCTCATGATCCACGCGCAGCAACAGTGCGGACCTCTCCCCCTCTGAAAGGTCCTGCAGGGCCCGCATCACCTTGGCCAGGCGCGCTCGATCGTCGAGCAGCATGTCGGGATCCAGTCCACCGGCGGGGATCTCGTCCCGGAGCGGGACCTCGCGCTTCCGGCGGCGCAAACCGGACAGATAGGTGTTGCGGGCGATCGCCAGCAGGTAGGCCAGGGCGGTCACCGTCTCGATCCTGGGAGAACCGGCGACCAGATGGACGAACGTCTCCGAGACGAGGTCCTCGGCCGCGCTGCGCTCGCCGCAGAGGCCGAGGGCGAAGCGGTACACGGCCGGTGCGTGCTTGCGGTACATAGATTCGAGCTGATCCATGGGGGCCTCCTGACATGAATACTCCCGGAAGGCCCACCGGTTACAAGGAAAGCCCGCTGCCGACGTCCGTGAGCCTGATGACGGGAGGCCGCTGCGGGAGATGGAGCACAGGCTTCTGATGCCGGGCGGGTGAACGGGCGTCCCGCGGGCACGCGAGCGGTGCAGACAGAGACGGCATGCGGTAGCTTGTGCCGACACCGCCCAGAGGACCGATGCCATCGAACCGGGAGGGGGTGACATGTCGAAACATAGTCTGATCGCGATTCTCGCATTCGCATTCGCCGCGGCCGGCGCCGCTGGCGCCGCCGAACCGGTCGACTGGACCGGGTGGTACGCCAGCGCCTACGGCGGCTACATATCCGGCGAGGTCAGTTCGAACGATCCGGCGCACGAACAGAGCACCGGCGACTACGACGACGACGGCTACACTGCCGGCCTCACTGGCGGCTACCGCAGCCAGAACGAGAACGGATGGGTGTACGGCGTCGAGCTGGACGTGCTGCTGTACATGGAGAAGGGGACCGCTGTCGACAAGGTGGGGTTCCCGGACCTCGTGGCCTACGAGGCGAACTACAGGTGGGCCGTGCTCGCCGGCGCCCGCGCGGGTCGCGCCCTCGGCAAGGCGCTGCCCTACCTCTACGGCCTGGTCGGCTTCGCCAACGTGGACGGAAAGACATACAACGTGGACGAGGCGGACCAGTACGCCCCCGGCTTCGTGCAGAGCGCGGCCGCGACGCACCTGGTCTGGCAGCTCGGCGGCGGGATCGACTATCTGGTGAACGAAACGGTCTTCGTCGGCGCGCGGGCCGCGGTCTTCGTCGCCGGCCGGGCCGATCACACGATGCCCTGGAACGAACCGGGACCCAACGAGTTCGGCTACGATTCGGTCATCGTGCAGGTGAATGCCGGACGGCGTTTCTGAGCCTGAGATCCTGACATCACCGGAATTCCCGCGACGCCGGGCGGCGGATCGTCCCCCGAAAATTCCCCTTGCATCCCCCGTCGATCTCGATTATCGTACGTTTATCAAATTTTTCTTCGCCCCGAGAGGTGAATCATGGCAAAGTCCTCCCGCACAAGAGGTTCCGGCGGCCGGGACCCCCGCAGCGACCACGGCGGCTCCCGCCCCGGCGCCGGCCGTCCCCGCGGCAGCGGCCCCTACGGCGAGCCGACCCGTCCGGTGCGCATCCCCGAGAGCCTGGTGGTGCCCATCCGCGAACTGCTCGAGCGACGCCTGGAGGCGGCG
>JAHIYU010000027.1 GCA_018814885.1 bacterium
CCACCTCGCTGGCCTCGACATCGTGCAGCTTGCGAACCGGAGTCACGATTTCAAGATTCACGGTTGCCTCGATGGGGCGGCCGGCCCGCCCACGCAGCCGCCGGAGTCTATCCGACGGCCATCACCCCGCCCGCGCGGTGGCGGGCTCTACATCTTCTTCGCCTTGGCGATGGCGTCCTCGATGGTGCCCACCATCAGGAAGGCGGCCTCGGGCAGGTCGTCATGCTTGCCGTCGACGATCTCCTCGAAGGAGCGGATGGTGTCCTCGAGCTTGACGTACACGCCCGCCATGCCGGTGAAGGTCTCGGCCACGTGGAAGGGCTGGCTGAGGAACTTCTGGATCTTTCGCGCCCGGGACACCAGCAGCTTGTCGTCGGGGCTCAGCTCGTCCATGCCGAGGATGGCGATGATGTCCTGCAGCTCCTTGTAGCGCTGAAGGACGGACTGCACATCGCGGGCCACCTTGTAATGGTGCTCACCCACGACGTCGGGGGTCAGGATGCGGCTGGTCGAGTCCAGCGGATCCACGGCCGGGTAGATGCCAAGCTCGACGATCTGCCGACTCAGCACGGTGGTGGCGTCGAGGTGGGCGAAGGCCGTGGCCGGCGCCGGGTCGGTGAGGTCGTCGGCGGGCACGTAGATGGCCTGCACCGAGGTGATCGAGCCGTTGCGGGTCGAGGTGATCCGCTCCTGCAGCTCGCCCATCTCCGTGGCGAGGGTCGGCTGGTAGCCCACGGCGCTGGGCATGCGGCCCAGCAGAGCGGACACCTCCGACCCGGCCTGGGTGAAGCGGAAGATGTTGTCGATGAACAGCAGCACATCCTGCTTCATCTCGTCGCGGAAGTGCTCGGCCATGGTCAGGCCGCTCAGGGCCACGCGCAGGCGCGCTCCCGGGGGCTCGTTCATCTGGCCGAAGACCAGGGCCGTGTTCTTCAGCACGCCCG
Source organism: bacterium (assembly GCA_018814885.1). NCBI lineage: Bacteria > bacterium. Next base: position 945 of record JAHIYU010000027.1, read on the forward strand.
ACTCGCTCATCTCCAGGTAGAGGTCGTTGCCCTCGCGCGTGCGTTCGCCCACGCCGCAGAACACCGAGTAGCCGCCGTGCTCGGCGGCGATGGCGCGGATCAGCTCCATCACGATGACCGTCTTGCCCACGCCGGCGCCGCCGAACAGGCCGATCTTGCCGCCCTTGACATAGGGCGCGAGCAGGTCGACGACCTTGATGCCGGTCTCGAAGATCTCGTTGGACTCGCCCTGGTCCTGCAGGCTCGGGGGCGCGTGGTGGATGGGCGCGCGCTTGTCTGGCTCGGCGAGGGGTTCCTTGGCGTCGATGGGTTCGCCCAGCAGGTTGAAGAGGCGGCCGAGGCTCTGCTTGCCGACCGGCACGCTGATGGGCGCGCCCGTGTCGACGGCGTCCATGCCGCGCACCAGGCCGTCGGTGGAGTCCATGGCGATGCAGCGTACCACGTTGTTGCCGATGTGCTGCGCCACCTCCACGGTGAGGTCGATGTCCCTCCCGGCTTCGGTGATCTTGATGGCGTTGAGGATCGCGGGCAGGTTGTCGGAATCGAACACCAGGTCCACGGTGGGACCGATGACCTGCACGACGCTACCGGTATTCTCGGCCATTGGCTTCTCTTCTCCTGTTGAATCTAGAGCGCGTTCGCGCCTCCGACTATTTCACTGATTTCCTGGGTGATGGCGGCCTGGCGCTCGCGGTTTCGCTGCAGCGTCAGGGCGTCGATCATCTCGCCGGCGTTCTTGGTCGCCGCGCTCATGCTGGTCATGCGCGCGCCGTGCTCGCTGGCGTAGGCCTCGCAGAGCATGATGTACACCGTGTTGCGCAGGTACTGGGGCAGCAGCGCCACGTAGATGGCCTCGCGGTCCGGCTCCCAGATGTAGTCCAGCGCCGCGGCGTCCTCTGCCTCGTCCGTCTTTTCCGGCGGCGTGATCGGCAGCGCGGTGCGCACAGCGGGGCGCTGGGTCATGGGGCTGACGAATTCGGCGAAGGCCAGCCGGACCTCGTCCGCGTCGCCGTCGGTGAAGCGCTGCACCACGAACTTGGTGACCTGGCGCGCCTTGTCGTCGCTGGCCGAGCCGCCGAAGTCGTCGTGCGACGCGACCACGTCGTACCCGCGCTTGCGGAAGAAGTCTCGGGCGCGGCGGCCGACCGCGTAGACGCCGGTCTTCACGCCGGCCCCGATCGACGCGTCGATCTCGGCGCGCGCGGCGCGGATCACGTTCATGTTGTAGGCCCCGCAGAGGCCCTTGTCCGAGGTGACCACCACGAACAGGCGGCTCTTCACGTCGCGCCGTTCGAAGAGGACGTGGCCCTCGTCGCCGGCCTCGGCCAGGTGCTGCAGCAGCTGCCGCAGCTTGGACGAGTAGGGGCGTCCGGCCAGCAGCCGGTCCTGGGCGCGGCGCAGCTTGGCGGCCGAGACCATCTTCATGGCCTTGGTAATCTGCTGGGTCGACCTGACCGAGCGGATCCGCTTGTTGATGATCTTGATCCCGGCGCCCGCCACGTGCTACCTCCTAGCCCTCGACGCGCGAGGCCTTGAACGCCTCGATGGCGGCCTGCAGGTTCTCCCTGGTCGCGTCCTCCAGCTTGCCGCTGGTGCGGATGTCGTGGAGCACGTTGCTGTGCTTCTCTTCCATGAAGACGTAGAAGTCCTTTTCCCACCCGGCCAGGGAGTCGACCGGCAGGTCGTCGAGGAAGCCCTGGGTGCCGGCGAAGATCACGGCCACCTGCTTCTCCAGCGGCAGGGGCCTGTACTGTCCCTGCTTGAGGATCTCGACCATGCGCTCGCCGCGGGTCAGCTGCCGCTGCGTGGCCTTGTCCAGGTCGCTGCCGAACTGGGCGAAGGCCTGCAGCTCGCGATACTGCGCAAGATCCAGCCGCAGCGAGCCGGCGACCTTCTTCATGGCCTTGGTCTGCGCGTTGCCGCCCACGCGCGACACGGAGATGCCCACGTTGATGGCGGGCCGGACGCCCTGGTAGAACAGGTCGTTCTCCAGGAAGATCTGGCCGTCGGTGATGGAGATCACGTTGGTCGGGATGTAGGCGGACACGTCCGACGCCTGGGTCTCGATGATGGGCAGCGCGGTCAGCGACCCGCCGCCGTTCTCCTCCGACAGCTTCACGGCGCGCTCGAGCAGGCGGGAGTGCAGGTAGAACACGTCGCCCGGGAAGGCCTCGCGTCCCGGCGGACGGCGCAGCAGCAGGGACAATTGCCGATAGGCGTTGGCCTGCTTGGACAGGTCGTCGTAGATGACCAGGGTGTCCTTGCCCTGCCACATCATGTGCTCGGCCATGGCGCAGCCGGCGTAGGGCGCGATGTAGAGCATCGGCGCCGGCTCGGAGGCGCAGGCGGCGACGATGGTCGTGTATTCCATCGCGCCGGCCTTCTTCAGGATGTTGTACACGCTGGCCACCGTCGACTGCTTCTGGCCCACGGCCACGTAGAAGCACTGCACGCCGGTGCCCTTCTGGTTGATGATCGCGTCGATGGCGATGGCGGTCTTGCCCGTCTGGCGGTCGCCGATGATCAGCTCGCGCTGGCCGCGGCCGATGGGGATCATCGAGTCGATGGCCTTCAGCCCCGTCATCAGCGGTTCCTTCACCG
>JAHIYU010000028.1 GCA_018814885.1 bacterium
AGCAGGGTCGCCGTCTTGCGCCGCAGGGCGCCGCGCAGCAGGCCGTCGTAGAAGCGCGAGAACGCGCCCATGGTCATCACGGGCCGGTCGGTGACGGCCTCGGCGGCGAGCGTCCCGCCGGCCGCCGCCGCGCGCTCCCTGGCGGTGGGCAGCCGCGAGCCGGCCGCGCTGAGCATGGGGATCAGCGTGACCGCGACGACCAGCGACGCGAGCAGGCTGAAGGTCACCGTCAGGGCCTGGTCGCGGAAGAGCTGACCCGCGACGCCCTCGACGAAGACGATGGGCACGAACACGGCCACCGTCGTCAGGGTCGAGGCCATCACTGCGGGACCCACCTCGGAGGTGCCGTCCACGGCGGCGCGGAACAGGCCCAGGCCCAGCTGGCGCTTGCGGAAGATCGACTCCAGCACGACGATCGAGTTGTCCACGAGCATGCCGATGCCCAGGGTCAGCCCGCCCAGCGACATGATGTTCAGCGAGATGTCCAGGCGGTACATGGCGACGAACGTGGCCACGACCGAGATGGGGATCGAGGTGGCGATGATCAGGGTGCTGCGCAGGTCGCGCAGGAACAGCAGCAGCAGCAGGACGGCCAGCACGCCGCCGATGAGGGCCGCGTTGCGCACCTCGTCCACGGCCTGCTGGATGAAGCGCGACTGGTCGAACAACACGGTGAGAATGACGCCCGGCGGCAGCTTGTCGCCGGTCTGCCACTCGGCCAGGCGAGCGCGGAGATTGCGGGCGGCGGTGACGGTGTTGGCGTCGCCCTCCTTGTAGATCGAGATCTCCACCGACTCGCGGCCGTCGACGCGGGTGATCTCCTCGCGCTCCTTGCTGCCCCAGACCACTGTCGCCACGTCGCCCACGCGCACCTGGCCGGAACCGTCGCGGCGAACGATGAGATCGGCGATCTCCTGCGTATCGTCGAACTCGTTGATGGTGCGGATCAGGTACTGGCTGTCCAGGCCGCGCAGGGCGCCGCCGGGCAGGTTCACGTTGCCCACGCCCACGACCTGGCGCACATCGTCCAGGGATAGGCCCAGGGCGGCGAGCCTTCCCTGGTCCACGTCGACCTGGATCTCCTCCTCCAGGCCTCCCTTCACCTGCGCCGCCGCCACGCCGATCACGGTCTCGAAGTCCTGCTTGATCTGCTTGTCGGCCAGCCGCCGCAGGACGGTCAGGTCCGCGTCGCCCGACAGGGCCAGGCGGACGATGGGATCGAGGCTGGGGTCGAAGCGCAACACCACCGGGTCGGTGGTCTCCTCGGGCAGGATCAGCCGGTCGAGCTTCTCGCGGATCTCCATGGACAACAGGTCCATGTCCGTGCCCCAGGCGAACTCGAGCGTGACCTCGGAAATGCCGGGCCGCGACACCGAGTGGATGTTCTGCAGCCCGCGCAGGACGCCCACCACTTCCTCCACCGGGCGCGTGACGAGGTTCTCCACCTCCTGGGGCGCGGTGTCGGGGAACTCGGTCTGGACGGTGATCGACGGATACGCGATGTCGGGGAAGAGTTCCAGGGACAGCCGGCCGTAGGCCACCAGGCCGAACGCGACGACCGCCAGGGCGGACATCACCACGCTGACCCGGCGACGGACGGCGAGATCGACGAGGGTCCTCATCGGCTCCCCGCTTCCACCGCGTCGAGGATCTTCAGCGGCGTACCGTGCTTGAGCGACCGTTGGCCTTTCACCACGACCCGCTCCCCCAGCGCGAGGCCGGAGAGGATTTCGGTGTGCAGGTCGTCGGTGAAGCCGGTCTCGACGATGCGGCGCTCGGCCAGTATGTCGCCGGCGTGCTCCACGTCGTCGACCGCGACGTAGACGAAGGTCTCACCCTTGTCGGTAAGGACGGCGGCGCGGGGTATCAGGACGGTGCCCTCGCGCAGTTCGGTGACGATGCGGACCTTGGCGAAGTCGCCCGGTCTGACGCCGGCCGGGTAGTCGGGAACCTCGACGGTGATCTTGATGGTGCCGCTGGCGGGATCGATCACCGGGCTGATGAGTGTGATGCGGCCGCGCAGGCGTGTGCCGTCGCTGTCGAGGACGAGCGCCACATCCTGCTCCTGCTCCAACCGGTTGAACTCGCGGCTGGGCACGTGGATGCGCGCCAGCAGCGGGTCGAAGTCGGAGATGTCGAAGAGTGGCGTACCGGCCGAAACGGTCTGCCCCACGTCCACCAGACGCCGCGTGACGCGTCCCCCGAAGGGCGCGACGACTTCGGTGTAGGACAGGGTCAGCCGCGTGAGGCTCTCCTCGGCCCGGGCGTTCTCCAGCTCGCTGAGCGCGGCCTGGAACTCCTCCTCCGACGCCAGCTCCTCGGCGCGCATGGCCTCCATGCGGCTGAACCTGGAGAGCAGGTTGGCGGTGGCGGCCTCGGCCTGGGCGATGCGAAAGCGGTACTCGGCGTCGTCGATCCGGAGCAGGGCGCCGCCGGCGGCGACCCGGTCGCCCTCCTCGGCGGTGATGGCGAGGATCTGGCCGGAGACGCGGGCCAGCACCTGGGCGGTCTTCTCGGCCTCCAGGGACGCGGTGGCGTCGTAGGTGCTGGCG
>JAHIYU010000029.1 GCA_018814885.1 bacterium
CCGTCGTCAGCGGGCGCGCGCGCCCGGCCATTCAGAGGCTGGCCGATCCGCACCGATTTGCTAGGATGTGGGCCGTTGCTCAACCCCCGAAAGGATCCCATGGCCCAGCAGTACGTCTACACCATGATCGGTCTGAAGAAGATCGTGCCGCCCAACCGCGAGATCCTGCGCGGTCTCTGGCTGTCCTTCCTGCCCGGCGCGAAGATCGGCGTCATCGGCCTCAACGGCGCGGGCAAGAGCACCCTGCTGCGCATCATGGCCGGCCTCGACGACGACTTCATCGGCGAAGCCCATGCTGCGGAAGGCGTGAGCGTCGGTTTTCTGCCCCAGGAACCCGCCCTCGACCCGGGCACGGACGTGCGCGGCAACGTCGAGCAGGGGGTCGCCGCACTGAAGGGCAAGCTCGACCGCTTCAACGAGATCAGCATGAAGATGTGCGAACCGGTCGACGACGACGAGATGACCCGGCTGATGACCGAGATGGGGGAACTGCAGACCGAGATCGATGCCCATGACGGCTGGGAGCTGGACCGCAAGCTGGAGATCGCCATGGACGCCCTGCGTTGCCCGCCCGGCGACGCGGAAGTGTCCACGCTGTCGGGCGGTGAGGTCCGCCGCGTCGCCCTCTGCCGTCTGCTGCTGCTGAAACCCGACCTTCTGCTGCTGGACGAGCCCACCAACCACCTGGACACCGAGAGCGTGGCCTGGCTGGAGCGCCATCTGCGGGAGTACGAGGGCACGGTGGTGATCGTGACCCACGACCGCTACTTCCTGGACAACGTCACCGGCTGGGTGCTGGAGCTGGAGCGCGGCCACGGCATTCCCTGGGAGGGCAACTACTCCTCCTGGCTCGAGCAGAAGCAGGCGCGGCTGCTCCAGGAGCAGAAGCAGGACCAGGCGCGCCTCAAGACGATCGAACGGGAGCTGGAGTGGGTGCGCACGGCGCCCAAGGCACGCCACAAGAAGAGCAAGGCGCGGCTCGGACGCTACGACGAGCTGGTCGCCCAGGAGCGCGAGCTGAGCCGGCGCTCCGCCCAGATCTCCCTGCCGCCGGGGCCGCGTCTGGGGGACCTGGTGGTCGAGGCCAGCGACCTGCACAAAGGCTACGGCGACACGCTCCTCTTCGAGAACCTCTCCTTCAACCTGCCGCGCGGCGGCATCGTGGGGGTGATCGGCCCCAACGGCGCCGGCAAGACTACGCTGATGAGGCTGGTCACCGGCGCCGAGCAGGCCGACGGCGGCATACTGCGCATCGGCGAGACCGTCCGGATGGCCTACGTCGATCAGCTGCGCGACGAGTTGTCGGACGACAGGACGGTCTGGGAGGAGATCTCCGGCGGCGCGGATGAACTGGACCTGGGCGGGCGCAAGATCAACTCGCGCGCCTACTGTGCCGGCTTCAACTTCCGGGGTGCCGACCAGCAGAAGAAGCTGGGAGTCCTCTCGGGCGGCGAGCGGAACCGTGTGCATCTCGCCACGCTGCTCAAGTCGGGAGCCAACCTGATCATTCTCGACGAGCCGACGAACGACCTGGACGTCGACACGCTCCGCGCGCTGGAGGACGCCCTGCTGGAGTTCGGCGGCTGCCTGGTCGTGGTCAGCCACGACCGCTGGTTCCTCGACCGGATCGCGACGCACATCCTCGCCTTCGAGGGCGAGAGCCGGGTGTGCTGGTACGAGGGGAATTACAGCCGCTACGAGGAGGACCGCCGGGAGCGTCTGGGGCTCGACGCGGACCAGCCGCATCGCATCCGCTACAAGCGGCTCACCCGCTATTGAGCCATCCCGCGCGCACCGGCCCTCCGGAAGAGAGAGGACCCGGCCTGCGCCGGGTCCTTCGTTTCGCCGTTGTCGGCGGTTCCGGGTTACCGGTAGGTGGCCTTGACCTCACCCCAGGACAGATCGTCGTTGGGGGTCGCATCGGCCGCCGTATCCAGCAGGAACTGGGTGAATTCCGGCGCCTCGCTCTGGTTGGCGTAGACGTTGGGATGGGAGTCGCTGTTGGAATGCGACCGTTCGTAGTCGTAGCGCAGGCAGTTGGCCTGGGCGGAGCCGTCGTCGGGATGGGCCATCCGGTCGAACAGATCGTACCAGCGGAGATTGGCGTGGCCCGACATGTATTCGGCGCTGCCCAGCCAGTTCGCGAAGGCGCGGGCACGCGCGGCGACGGTCGCGTTGGTCGCCAGCCTGTGGCGGGGCGGCGGCGAGATTATCACGAAGACCCGGTTCGGGTACTGGTCGAAGACGTCCCGCATGTCCAGATACCAGTTCTTGTACTGCTGGAGCATGGCATCGCTGGTGATGTCGCAGGTGGGGAAACAGGATTTGAAGGCGATGACCTGATGCTGCTGGAGTATCGCCGTGCGGGCTCCGTTACTCGTGGTCCACAACTCGTGCAGTCCGTCCGGATAGGTGTTGTCGCCCGGTATGTTGTAGCTGTAACCGAGGTAGGTGCCGTCCGGATTTCGCAGGCCGATGTAGTTGTAGTCGTGGTCCCAGAATCCGACCTCCGAACCACGCGCGAGGTTGTAGGCCTGCACCGCGTTGCGGACGTTGCCTTCCTCGATGAGGTTCCGGCCGGTGGAATGGTGCAGGAAGAAGATGTTGTTGGCCGCGAGGGCTGTGTTGACGCCCATGGCCAGGACGAGGACCAGGCACGCCGTCGCTATCATTTGCCGTTTCACCATGTTTACCTCCGGGGTTGTAAACCGGCAGGACAGCAAGACGGCGGCCATGCGCAGCGCAGGAACTACAAAAAGGCGCTAATAATATAATTTCTAAGATTATAGAGCAGTAATTATGTGGATTCATCTACGCAGTCGTCGGGGCGAACGTGTGTAACTCGCAGGGCCTCAGCGACATTTCTTGTCCAGCCGTTCACGGATAGAAGTCTCCAAAAAGAGACGGGAGAGCCTGAGCCCTCCCGCCGCTGACGTGTCGATTGCGGAGACGCGCCGTCTGTTCAGGTCATGAAGAAAGTGTTGCACATCCGTCAATGCATTCAGCGTGATCTGAACCTAAGGAATCGCAACCTGCATGGCAATAGCACACCGGATTTTTTTCACACGACGAGGACGCCCCGGGTCACAGGTGCACGTTGATTCCGGGCAGCAGCCTCAGTCCCGCCGGGTTGTTGCCGGCGTAATTGAACAGCCCGATCTGGACCCCGTGGAGTTCAGGTGTCCAATTGAGGATGCCGATTTGCAAGCCGGTCGCCGTTTGGTCTGCCCGGTTATAGGCGCCGACGGCCAGGCCTTTCATGTCGTGGGCGCGCAGGTAGGCGCCCGCCACCTGGACTCCCTCCATGCTCGTGGCGCCGATAGCAACGCAGGACACCGCGAAGCCGCCGATTGAATCGCCGTCTACGCCGAGGCCGCCGACGAAGAGGCCGGCCATGTCGTCGCCGCCGACGCCGAGGCCGCCGACGAAGAGGCCGGCCATGTCGTCGCCGCCGACGCCGAGGCCGCCGACGAAGAGGCCGGTCATGTCGTTGCCGCCGACGCCGAGGCCGCCGACGAAGAGGCCGGTCATATCGTTGCCGCCGACGCCGAGGCCGCCGACGAAGAGGCCGCCCATGTCGTCTCCACCCATGCCGAGGCCAGTGGCGAAGACGCCGGTCATGTCGTCGCCGGTCAGGCCCAGCCCGGCGGCGAAGATGCCGTCGAGGTCGCCCCCGGCCAGCCCCAGGCCCGCCACGCCGATGCCCCTCATCTCGCCGACCGCGGTGCCCAGGCCGCTGAACGCGAGACCGTCGAACACCTCGAAATCGCACAAGGCCAGGTTCACGGTGAGTCCGTTGCCCCGCGCCGCGCGCGTGCCGGCGAACCCGATGGAGACGCCGCTGACGTATCCGGCCGGACTCTCTTCGGGCACCCAGAGGGAGACCGTCATACCGCTGAGCCGTTCCAGCTCCGCGTCGCGGATGTTCAGGCGCAGGCCCGAGAAGTTGCGGGAATTGCCGAAGCCGAGTCCCGATCCGCGCACCGGTATGTCGAGCGAACCGGCCGTCGCCTTGGTCGTGAACGAGACTGCCAGCACGGCGATGATCAACAGCGCGTGTGCTCCACGCATGCGAACGACCTCCTTTCGCTGGCAGGTATACGCACGATGCCCCGGCCGGGTTACCCGCGGGGCGATCGCGACGAATGAAAAAGGCTCATCCGGCTGAAGCGTAGTTGGTGTCATGCAGAGCGTAGATCTTCAACTTGAAGAACTCCGGGTCACGGAAGCCGTACGCCTTCCTCTGCATCAGCTTGATCTTCGTGTTCGTCCCCTCCAGCGCTGCGGTCGAGA
>JAHIYU010000030.1 GCA_018814885.1 bacterium
CCTCAACGCGACGCGGGTCATGGCCCCGTCCCCGTAGGGCAGGACCTTTAGGACGGTGTAGGCGGCTCCGCCTACGGTGATGGCCGCACCCGACACAAGGCCGGGCAGTGCGCCGCTCTGGACGTGCACGGTCTCATCTGCCGCTACGACGGCCGGCATCTCACCGCCGAGGATCTCGACAGCCTCCCGGTCGAGCAGTCCAGTCACCGTGGTTGCGCCAAGGGTGACCTCGACGCCGCCACCGGCTTCAGCCAGATCAACCAGGATCGCGGTGATGTCGGATTCGCCGAGGAACATCGGTCAGCTCACCTTCTTGATGCCCACGAACTCCACGCCGAAGTCGAACGACGGGGTGGTGCCGGCGATCGTCCCGATCACCCGCAGATACCGCTTCAGGTCGGACGCGTTCAGCTTCATGACCTTGACGCCGGCCGTCTCGGCGACGCTGGTGATCTGGGAGAAGGCCCCGCTGGTCACATCGGCGTAGGTCGAGTCGTCGTCCGAGTGCTGGAGCTTCACGTCGAGGGTCGGCGTGGTTCCGGTACCGGCCGAGGTGTTCAGCAGGACCAGGGCCACACCCTCGAAGTCGAGCAGGTCGATGCCAGTGCCGGTCAGGGTGGTGGTGCGCCGGGCGGCCGGGGCGAGTTCACCGCTCACGGCCTGGGCCAGGGCGTTCAACAGGTGGGTCATCGGGTTACCTCCCGCCGGCGCGTGGCCGGCTTTTGCGCTCTTGGGGCGTCACTGTGTCGGGGTCTCGGCTTTCAGGGGCCGGGTCCTGGTGGCTAACGGCAGCGGGCCCGGAGGCCTTGATGGCCTCCGGACCCACCTCGGGCGCAGAAGGGATGACGCGGGCATAGCCCATCCGGACCTTCTTGCGGGCGTCGGCAATCGACAGATCCTTCGGAGCCACCAGGACCTGACCCGGGAAGACGTCGTTGCCTTCGCCACCCAGGCAGTGTCCTGTTGTGACCTCGATCGTGAGCTTGCCCTGCTCCGTCATGCGATCCATCCCTCTGTGCCAGGCTACGACAGCGTCGCGCCGGTTCCCTTGACGAACGACTCGCCGCGGCGGACCGCGGTATCGCCCATCGAATAGCTGGTGATCAGGATCTGGCCGCGGGCGGCCTTGGTGACCACGTCGACCACGATCTCCAGGTCGTTGCCCCACATGCCCACGAGCAGATCGTTCCAGTTGCCGAAGATCAGGCCGTGCTCGTTGCTACCTGCCCCCAGCGTCTTGGAGATCTGGTTCGTGGTGCGGGCGGGGTAGCCGCCGAGCTCACCCTCGCGGTAGGTGCCGGCCCACAGGAAGACCGGGTAGCCGCTGACCAGGGGAGTGCGCTTGAGCACCCCGGCCATCAGCGGCGTGGTCATCCAGGACAGGGCCCCGAGGTCGGCGTTCTTGTCCGCGACCAGGGCGGGCATCGTGGTGATGTCCTCAAGGTCGGGGACGCCGCCCACGGGATGGGACTGCACGTCGGCTGCCCCGTAGATGCCCACCGGCTGCTTGTCCGTGCCCTTGCCGTGCAGAGCGCCGAGGTCAATGGCCAGACCGTGGCCAGTGGCGAGGTCGCTCCTGATGTCGGCTTCGACATCGATGGAGGACATCACCAGCAGCTGCCGCGGGATCTGGACCTGACCGATCAGCGTCTTGGGCGAGAGCGACACGTAGCCGTACGCGGGCTCGGACTGCGGGGCGTCACTGGGCGGGTTCTCTTCCATCCAGGTGACGATCGGGGCGCCGGTCTTCTTGTTGAAGTAGACCACCCCCTGTAGGCCCGGATAGAGCTTGGCGCCAGCGACCAGCACCAGCGCGCGGTTGCGCAGCAGGTCGATCATGTCGGGCATGACCTGCTGGCCAACGAGCGTGGCCCCGCCGGTCGGCTGGGCCGTGCCCAGCACACGCTGCTGGTCGTCGTCGTGCAGACGCCAGGGGACGAGCACGCCGCCGTGATCCGCACCGGTGCGGTGCTTGGTGAGTTCCTCGTGGACCTCGGCCTCGAGCCCGTCGTACCGGGCGCGCTTGCCGTCCATCAGCTCGGCCTGCATGCGGATCGCGCGGTGGATGGAGTAGCGCTTTTTGTCCCGGGCCGGCATCGCAGCCAGGGATTCGGCCGAGGGCTGACCTGGGCCGTGGGTGCGGACCGCCTTGAGGATCTCGCGCGAGACCTGATCGGGGCTCAGGCCTTGCCGGATCCATCCAGCCGCCTTTTCGGTGACCCCGTGAACCTGGGCCATGTCCATGATCTCGGCCGCCTCAGCACCGCGATCGCGGGTTTCGACCACCTTGGGTGCCGGCGCAGCCGCCGCCGACCCGACCGGGGCCTCGGTGCCCGGCGCGGGCGTGACAGCCGCGGTGGGCGGGGTTCCTGCTTCGACACTCATGGTTCGTTCTCCTTCGGTGGCGGGCTCTTCGATCGTGAACTCGACCAGATCGACGTCGGCTGCGGCGCGCGTGCGGCCGAAACCGACCTTGTGGTCAGCGGGGATGGGTTCGGTGGAGACTTCGTAGGGCATCCAACGGCAGCGGTAGGTGGCAACGCCGGTCTTCTTGTCCTTGGCGACCATCTGCATCGACAGGACCTGGTAACCGACCGACACGGTCTTGATGTGCCCCTCGCGGAGCATCGTTTCCTGCTCCTGCCCCAGGGGGATCGAGGAGAAGCTCGCCAGGCCGCGCAGGCGTTTGCTCTGCGGATCGAGCGCGATGTCGTTGACCGAGCCGAAGTGCAGAAGCCGCTGGTGGGATTTGATCAGGGGCAGGCCGCTGGCGGCCCGGGACAGGTCCACGTCGCTGGACTCGTGGGAGAGGATCTCATCGTAGTCCTCCCAGGTATCCCAGGAGAACCGGCGCACCGGCGCTTCGCTCGAGAAGGTGACGGGGTAGAGCCGAACGTCTCCCTCGGCGCCATCGGTGCGCGCCTCGACCTCGACGTCGAAGTTCCGGTACTGGATCCGCGGCACCTTGACGGTGCGCGTTTTTACGGGTGCTGCCACGTGCGTGTTCATGGCAACAGTAGTGGTGGATCTGAGAAGCCCCCACCAATCTAAATGTCATTTAGATTGGTGGGCCGCATCACGGAGTGGCAGCGTGGCGGCATGGCACACGAGTATTCCGCACTTCCCGAGTCGTTCTCGGCAGGGACGACCGTCAGGTACCGCAAGCGGTTGAGCGATTTCCCGGCCACGGCTGGCTGGACGCTCAAGCTGCATCTGGCTGGCGCCAGCGTGCGTTCTGCGACCGCCGCCGCGGACGGGGACGATTTCGTCGTGACGATCGCCGCGACCGATACCGAGTCCTCTTTCGCCGCCGGGCTCTACCAGTGGACAGAGCGCGTCTCGAACATCGCCGGCGAGGTCTACGAGGTCGCCTCGGGCATCGTAACCGTGGTGGCGAACCTGGCCGAGGCGACCGAGGGCAGCGAGCAGCAGTGGATCGAGCGCTCAGTCGCGGTGCTCAAGGCCCACATCGAGGGGCGGCTGGCTGCAGGGATGGAGTCGTACCAGATCGCCGGTCGCGTCGTTGCGAAGATGCCGATCAAGGAAGCAGTCGGCCTGTTGACCACCCTCGAATCCCGCCTGGCGCGCCTCAGAAACCCTGATTTCATCACGCGGCCGGTTCTGGTCTCGTTCACCGGTCCGGGGTTCGAGCGATGAAGCGGCGGTCGTTTCATCAGCGCCTCGGAAGGGCGATTCGGCTGGCCTGGGTAGAGATCGCGGGGGCCAGGAGCGTCTACGACGGCGCCGGCGTGCATCGGCTCCTGCTCGATTGGATCACGCAGGCCCGTTCGGCCGACGAGGAGATCCGCGGCGATCTGCGGCTCCTGCGCGCCCGGGCGCGTGAGCTCGGGCGCAACAACAGCTACGTCAAACGCTACTTCCGGCTCCTGGTGAACAACGTTATCGGTCCGATGGGGATCAAGCTCCAGGCCCAGGTGAAGATCGGCGCCGAGGCCGACGTGAAGACCAACGCCGCCATCGAGGCTGCCTGGAACGACTGGGCAAGCTCGCCTGTTACCGTCGATGGGCGCCTGACGCTGCGCCGCTTCGAGAAGCTGATCCTCAAGACGGTGGCCTGCGACGGTGAAGCCTTCGTCCGGCTCTGGCGCGGGCATGAGGGCAACACCTACGGTCTGGCCCTGCAGGCGATCGACGCCGACCTGATCGACGAGACCTTTAGCTGGTCCCGCCGCGGCAGCGAGAACGAGATCCGGATGGGGGTCGAGGTCGACGCTCTCTCGCGCCCGGTCGGCTACTGGGTATGGAATACCCCGGCCTTCAGCGTCGATCTTCTGCGGGAGCGCTACTTCATCCCCGCGGGCGAGATGCTCCATCTGTACGACCCCGAGCGCGTGAACCAGACCCGCGGAGTCACGTGGGTCCACTCGGTGATGGTCCCAGCCCACATGCTGAACGCCTACGAGGAGAGCGAGGCCGTGGCCGCGCGGATCGGCGCGTCGAAGATGGGCTTGTTCGAGAAGAGGATCGACTCGGTGGCCGGCGACCTGGCGAGCGAGCGCAAGCCCGCCACCATGGAGGCCAACCCGGGGACCTTCGAGATCGTCCCGGACGGCTACGAGTTCAAGGCCTGGGAGCCGGAGCACCCGACGGCGCAGTTCCCGGCGTTCATCAAGCAGATGCTTCGGAAGATCGCCTCCGGGTTCAGCGTCTTCTACAACGTCCTCGCGAACGACGCCGAGGGAGTGAGCTACTCCACGATGCGGAGCTTCGCCCTCGTGGAGCGCGACGACTGGCGCTCGATCCAGCAGGACTTCATCGACCTCTGGCGCCGGCCCCTCTACTCTGCCTGGCTCGGCATGGCCTTCCTCACCGGGGCGCTCAAGCTCGCCTCGCG
>JAHIYU010000031.1 GCA_018814885.1 bacterium
CGGCGCGGCCGCCGGCGTAGCGGGCGCGGATCCGAGGTCGGGCGCCCGGATCAGGAGCCGTCCGTCGAGACGACCGGGACGGGGGAAGCAGCGGCAGCCGCCGCCGCGCCGGCGCAGAAGCCGACGACCAGGAAGACGACTGCCAAGAAGAAGGCCGCCAAGAAGACGACCGCCACCAACAAGAAGACGACCAAGAAGAAGGCCGCCAAGAAGACGACCGCGAAGAAGACCGTCAAGACGACCGCCAAGAAATCCGATTGATCCGGGCCGAGGTAGGAACGACCGATGGGGGAAAGTCCTTCACGACCCCCGCGAGACGCCACCTGGCGCGAGAGGCGGGAGCACTAACGGACCACCGCCCCCCATTCTCTACGAAAAAGTCATCCGCCATTTCCTGCTGGTCCTGCTCGAGGACGGCCTGATCGCCATGGAGGATCTCGAGGCCGAGGTCACGCGTGTGACCGGCGACGTCAGCTTCATCCACTGGTCCAATCCCAACCGCCCCGATCCCCCGCTCAGCCCGGAGGCGGTGGCGACGCTGCGCGGCTTCGTGCGCACCAGGGCGGCCGACCTCTGGAGCGACGCGAAGATCCAGGATCTCATCTACATGGCCATCAAGAAGGACCCGGCGCTGTGCCTGGTCGAACTGGCGATATACATCGCACACATCAGGGTCGCCTCCTGGACGATCGGGTGGCCCGCCCACTCTGCACGCCCCCGTCCCCCCGCACGAAGAAGAACAGGGACCGCCGTCTGGCGGTCCCTGTCGGTCGGCCGATCTCCGGCTCTACTGCTCGATCTCGGCGACGGCGAACTCCGGCTCCGGCTCGGTGGCGACGACGACGGCCTCCGTCTCCGCCGGCCCGACCGCGAAGCCGGCGGCCAGCGCAGCCAGATCCAGAGGCGCGGCGTCGCCCTGCGCGGCGGCGACAGCCTCGACCCGCGCCAGGCTCACCTCGGCCTTGGCGTAGGCGGCGTCGGCCGCCAGGGCCGCGGTGTAGGCTTCGGCGGCCTGGCCCGGGTGACCGCTGCGCTCCAGCGCCATGCCCAGGTTGTTCTGGAAGACGGCGTTGTCGGCGGCGAGGATCACGGCCCGGGACAGGGGTGCCACGGCCTCCCCGCAACGGTCGGTCTCGATCAGGAGCAGGCCGAGGTTGTTCAGGGCCCAGGTATCGTCGGCGTCCACGGCGAGGGCCTCGCTGTAGGCCGCGATGGCCTCGTCCGGGCGGCCGAGGTTGTGCAGGACCCGGCCGGTCATTCGCTGCACGCCGGCGTCGCCCGGCATCAGCACGGCGGCCGCTTCCACCACGGGCAGGGCGTCCTCGGCCCGGTCCTGCGCGAGCAGGACCCGCGCCAGGTTCACGAGGCTCTTGGTGTGGTCGGGGGAGATGGCCAGGGCGGCGCGCAGGGCGATCTCGGCGTCCTCGGCCGCGCCGGCCTTCCACAGGGAGAGGCCGTGCATGTAGTGGCCCCAGGCGTTGTCGGGCGCGCGCTCGACGTAGATGGCGAAGATATCGGCCGCCTCGTCGTAGGCGCGCACGTGGTAAGCGGCCTCGCCGTCGCGGTAGATCTCCGCGGCGGAGGCCGTCGCGTCGTAGCGGGGCGCGGGCGGGCCCTCGGTCTCGACGGTGGTCGCGAGGGGGTCGACCTGCGCCGCCTCGACGGACTCGGCGACGACGGTGGATTCCTCGAGGAGGGTGGGCTCAACGGTCTCGGCGACTTCCACCGTGGCTGTCTCGTCCTGCCGCGAGGCGACGTTCACGCCCACGGCGATGGCCACGCCGAGAACGAGGACGAAGAGGATGCCGGCCTCGGCCAGCTTCAGCTTGCGGGGATCGTGCTTGCTCTCTTGACGGGTGTTCATGGCGCTTCCTTTCGCTCGGGTGCCTGTCGGCGTCGGTTTCTGACCGGCCTAGCGCAAGGATGCGGCCACCGGGTCCGCTCTTGAGCATGGTCTCGTAATTGATTATTTGGCTGGAAATTGCGTAAAACCCGCCGAGCTCCGGCAGGGCGCCGCCGCCGCGGGTCGTGTCCTCATGGACACAATGTTTCGTGTCCCGGGAGACATGATCGCCGCGCGATCCATGCTATCATCACGGGAGATCAACAGAGAGGTGAGCCATGCCCATTCCCAGACTGTCGTTCCTGATGCTCGTCTTCGCCCTCGCTGCCGCGCCGGCCCTCGCGGACCGGATCCCCCCGCCCATCTTCGATTTCTGCGACCTGGCCGTCGCCGTCGTCGCCGACGAACAAGGCCACGCCGCGTATGCCGGGGACACCTGCGACGGAGGGAACCTGGTGCCGGACCACGACTGCGGCGCCACCGTCAACTACTACGGCCAGGAGGACTACTACGCCGTCGCCATGGACCCGGGCTGCACCTTCACGGCCACGGTCGCCCACGCGGGCGACGTCGCGCTGATGGTGACCGCCGAGTGCATCGTCTACGGGACGCTGTTCACCTGCCTGGCCGGCGTCGACGAGACCGGTCCCGGTGGCGTCGAGACCATCGCCTACACGAACGACTCGGGCGCGGCCACGACGGTCTACCTGGTCCTGGACAGCCTCGACACAGAGAGGTGCGGCGCCTATACCCTGTCGCTGCAGACCGATTGCACGGTGGGTGCGAAGAAGATGAGTCTCGGCGGCGTGAAGGCCGGCTACGAGTAGACGAAGGGCCGGGGAGTCATCCCCGGCCCCTCTGCGCCGCTCGTCGGCTGGGATCTACCTGTAGATGCTCTTGACGGCTCCCCAGGAGGCATCCTCGTTCGGGACGATGTCGAAGGAGTTGCCGCAGACCTCCAGGCAGTATGCGAACTCGCCCGTATACCCCGTGACCCACTCGTAGGGAGCCACGAAGATCCAGTAGGTCGCGCCGATGGTCGTGGGCACGGTCCAGGACATGGGTTGCAGCGAGACGACCTCGTTCGACTGGAACGAGTAGTCGTAGCCGCCGCAGCTCGGGTTCGCCGTGGTCATCATGCAGCGCGTCGGCGTCATCCAGTTCTCGACCTCGAGCGCCACGGTGATTGCATCGCTCGCGGCGACGAACTCGTACCAGTCGGTGTCCCGATTGTCGACACCGCCGGCCGGGTACCAGCCGCTGATCCCGCTCAGGTGCATGCAGCCCGAATCCTCGTCGATCCAGTTGAGCGGCTGGAAGACCTCCGGCGTGCTGTTGCAGCCGCCGTTGTGGTTGTCGACGTACTCCGGTACCAGGGTCGGCTCGCCCTCGGGCTGCGCGTTGATGTCGCACTCCAGGGGCTCGTAGGGCATGCCGGCGACGTCGAGGTTGTAGTCGCCGCATTCGGTGCCGTACCCGTCCACCACGATGTAGTAGGTCTCGCCCGCGGGCAGGAGGATACGCAGGTAGGAGGAGTAGGTGTAGCACTCCGGCGGATCGCCATAGTAGAAGTCGTCGTTGCAGCCCATGACGTTGAAGAAGGCGTCGTAGACATAGACCTTGGTGTCGTAAGACGAGTAGCAGAGGTCCAGCGCCACCACCTCGTCGATCGCCGGTGCGTAGGAATAGGCCACGTCCTGCGCGACGGAGCCGGCGAAATTACAGACCTCGTCGTAGTCATCGATATTGTCGCAGGTGTAGCCGGTGTCGGAGAACGGCAGGCTCGCGATGGCGATCGCCGTCCCGATGTCCTCGCCACCCTCGCGGCTGTAAGGCGTGAACGACGTCAGGCCGGGCTGTGCGGGACCTTTCTGCGGTGTGATGCGTGTGGCGCCGTCGTCGCCGGCGATAGCCCAGCTGGCCAGACAGAGTGTGAGCAGTACGAGTAACAAGCGTTGCATTGCAGCTCCCCCTTCTGTGGTTCCCCGCGACGGGAACCGGGCGTTGAAAATGGGCAAGTGCACGGGTGCCGTGCGATGCGCTTGCCGTGACCAGGATGCGTGAATGCGTCAGCCGACGGCCCCGGACTTTCGTGTTTACGGACAATACATCATCTCAGATGAAATATTCGTGCCTGCATTTGAGATAATGTGTTTTCGTGCCGCCTGGGAAGATCCGTGTTCCATCGCCGGTCCAAATCTAACATATCCGGATCTGCAAAGGAAGTATAGGAAACGAATATCCATCGGTTCATCTGCCTGTGTCCCGATGACCATTTGCTAAACGCTCGGGTCAAGACGTGTTATTTTGCACTGGTATCGCTTTTTTTGATGCCCGACCAGACTGCGATCCCAGAGCATGTGCCGGGCGAGTCTCCCTGAGTCCCCAAGGCTCGCTTGACGGTTCAGCGGGGTCGTTTCAGCCCGTGCCGTTTCATGACCTTGCTCAAGCTGGCGTGGTCGGCCAGACCCAGCTCCCGGGCGGTGTTGGTCAGGTGCCAGCCATTGCGCTCCAGGGCGGCCAGGACGATCCGTCTTTCCGCGGCTCCGCGAAGTTCCTGCAGGGTGCCGCCGGTCAGCTCGTGGTCTCCGTCGACACCGGCGTGAAGGGCGCCGGGAGTGCCGGGCACGTGCAGCGCCTCTATCTCCTCGCCGTCCGCGGCCAGTACCATCTGCTCCACCACGTTGCGCATCTCGCGCACGTTGTTGCGCCGCCACGTGCGCTTCTGCAGCAGGTTCAGGGCAGCCGGGGAGACCGTCCTGTGCCGGACCCGGAAGCGCTCGCAGGTCGCGCGCAGGAAGTGATCGACCAGGACCGGCACGTCGCCCAGCCGTTCGCAGAGCGGCGGCACCGCGATGCCGTGCACGTTGAGGCGGTAGAGCAGGTCCTCGCGGAAACGGCCCTCGCGCACCTCGACGTCCAGGTCGCGGTTGGTCGCGGCCACGACGCGCACGTTCACCTTGTGGGCCCCGGTCGCGCCCACGCGCGTCACCGCGCCCTCCTCCAGCACGCGCAACAACTTGGCCTGGGCCGGCAGCGGCAGCTCGCCGATCTCGTCCAGCAGCAGGGTGCCGCCGTGGGCCGACTCGAAGGCGCCCCGGCGCAGGCGGTCCGCGCCCGTGAAGGCGCCGCGCTCGTGCCCGAAGAGCTCGCTCTCGACCAGGTTTTCGGGCAGGGCGGCGCAGTTGACGGTGATGAAGGGTCCCTGGGGAGCCGCGCCCAGGCGGTGCAGCTCGCGCGCCACCAGTTCCTTGCCCGTGCCGCTCTCGCCGGTCACCAGGACGGGGCTGGGGATGGGCGCTACCCGCGCGATACGCGCCTTCAGTTCCGTCATGACAGGGCTGCGGCCGATCAGCGCCGAGTCGTCGGCCAGGCGCCGTTTAAGCGACGCGACCTCGCGGGCCAGGCGGCCGTGGGCCAAGGCGTTCTCGATCTCCTGGGCCACGCGTTCGGTGGGCTCGTCCTTGTCCACGAAACCGTAGGCCCCCAGCTTCACCGCCTGCACGCAGCGCTGGTAGTTCCCCGTGCCGGTGTAGACGATGACCGGCACGTCGATATCCATGTCCTGAAGGCCGCGCAGCACCGCGAAACCATCCGTGCGCGGCATCTCGAGATCGAGCACCACGCAGTCGAACGGTTCGGCGGCGAGCAGGTCGAGGGCCTCGGTGCCGTCCGCGGCGGTGACGATCTCGTGACCGCCGAGGCGGTGCAGGTCGTAGGCATACTGTTCGCGCATGGCGGGATTGTCGTCGACGACGAGGATGCGGCTCATGGGGTGGCCTCCGGGCCGGCGGGAGGGAAGGTCAGGGTGAAGAGGCTGCCCGCGCCGGGCGCGCTGTCCACGGCGATCACGCCGCCCGCGTCGGACACGAGCCTGCGCACGATGCTCAGGCCCAGGCCGCTGCCTTCGGTCTTGGTGGTGATGAACGGCTCGAAGATGCGCTGCTGCTGCTCGGGTGTCATGCCGCAGCCGTCGTCCACGACTTCCAGGAGCACGTTGCCCCCGTCACGGCGGACCGTGACCGTCACGCCGCCTTCGCCGATGCCGGACCCGTCGAGGCTCTCCAGCGCGTTTCGCACCAGGTTCTGCACCACGCGCCGCATGGCGGTGGGATTGACCGAGACCGGCGGCAGCGCGCCGTCGGGGGGGGCGTCCACCGTCACCGGGAAGGCGGCGCAGGCCCGGCGGACCAGTCGCGCCAGGTCGACGGGTTCCGGGGGCGACTCGGCGGCCAGGCGCTTGTAGCTGCCGGCGAGCTCCTCGAGGTGCTTCAGTCCAGCGTCGAGGGTCGATTCCCGTTCCAGAAAGACGCCGGGCAGCTTGTCTGGCTCCTCGCGCGCCACGCGCCCCAGGTGCCAGACCACGTTGCGGATGGGCAAAAACCCGTTGCGGAGGTCGTGGTTCACCTGTCGGGCCAGATCGCCCAGGGTGGCGCGCCGCTCCGCCGAGCGCAGGCGGTCGACGCCGACGCGCAGCCGGTGGACCATGTCGGTCATGAACCGCGCCAGCACGCCCACCTCGTCGTCGCGCGCGGTGGGAAAATCCGCCTCGAGCCGGTCGAGATCGATGCGGGACGTCGTCTCGGCGAGCGCGGCGAGGGGTCTGGTCACCCGTGATGCGGCCAGCACCGACGCCAGCACGACGCCCAGGGCGGTCAGGGCGAGGGCGCCCATCAACCAGAGTTCGAGGCCGCGCAGCGACGCGAACCAGACGTCGCGGGGATGGGTCAATACCAGGGTCGCATGCACCAGGGGCTCGCGCGGGGGGTGGGCGCGCCCGCTGCGCTCGAGGGTGGCGGGGAAAGACACGCCGCGGACCAGGTAGCGGAACGCGGGCACAACTGCCTCGGGATGGGGCAGCCGGCTCTCGCCGGCGCTGGTGAGCCAGGCGTCCAGGTCCGGGTCCGTCACGATGGCGCCGCCGTCGTAGACCAGGGAGGCCCGCACGTCGTCGCCGCCGGACAGTTCGGCCACGAAGACCAGGTCCACGCCGCGTCCGGCCAGCAGGTAGTAGTCGCCTCCGGGCACACGCAGGGAATCGACCCGCGCCAGGACCAGGCCGTGGCCGGGCAGGCGCGGGTCGCGCATCAGTCCCGGCGCGCCGCCGCCGGCGAGCACGGC
>JAHIYU010000032.1 GCA_018814885.1 bacterium
AGGAAGAAGAGCGTCGGCAGGAGCAACTGAGCCTCGGAGGGCTTTAGCCCTCTTCTTGTGTTGGAGGCCCCCTCTGGGGGCCTTCATCAAACCGCCCGCTCTGCGGGCGGTACATGATTTAACTTCAGCCTGTAAACGCCGGTTTTAAAAAAGCGCGGCAGGGGCCGGTCCAAAAGTGCGGCACCCGCGGCAGTAGTAGTCCCCTCACGGGAGGGGCGTCAACACCTTCCTTTCGGGTCTTCTTCTCGGCTCATCCGGCTGAAGCGTAGTTGGCCTCGTACAACGTGATGTTCACCTCGGTGAGCAAGATGCTCTCGCAGATCAACGGCGGCCGGGCCGACGGTACGCGGGACCGGCGCCTCGGCGGTTACCGGCGGCCGGACCTGTTGATCCTCGACGACTTCGGGCTCAAACCGCTGCGCGGCCATGACCAGGAGGACTTCTACGAGGTGATCAATGAGCGGTACGAACGGGGATCAGTGCTGGCGACCAGCAATCGGGCTACAGCGAGTGGCGGGATGCGTTCACCGACAATCCTCTGTTGGCATCGGCGGCGCTGGATCGCCTGGCCCACCGGGCGCACCTGGTCAGGCCGGGATGATTATTCGCCCAGAGCTGACTTAACGGTTGGATTCGCTGACTATTCGTGCACAAATGGGGATTTGAATAGGGACACCAGCACCTCGGTCCATTGCTCGAACGGCTGGTTGGCCGTCACCAACAGGCTGAGCCGCTCGCAGTCCCGGCCAACCACCTCGAACAGAAGCTCGGCGCCGACTGTGGTGAACAGGACGTAGCCGAGCTCGACCGCCCCTCATTTCGCCACGGAAATTTTCCCGCTGGAAACAACAAGCGTGTCGTCGCCAGACTCCAGGGTGATGCGGTACAGCACGACGCCGCTCGCGATGCCCGCCGGCCAAGTCACGCTGCCCTGTTCGCCGGCGGCGACGACGCGAGTCTGCCGGTGCAAGCGGCGGCCAGCGAGATCGAAGAGCTCGCAGGTGAGCTGGCCCCCTCGCGCGGCTTGAAAGACAAGGCTCGGACCACCGGCGGGATTGCCCTGTGGTGCCGCCCACAGCAGCCCATTGCCGCCGGGTTCCGTCGGGGCAACGGCGGTGAGGCCCGACTCGATCTGGTCGGCACCGCGATCGGTGTGCGGCGGGTCGCCGCCGGGCCGCACGTCCCGCTCGATATCGTCAGTGACCGCCCGGTCCTCGGCGATCGGCCAGCCGTCCTCGACGGTAGTGCCTGCGTCGGCCGGATCGTCGTGCAACGGACTGCCGGGGATCAGGCGGTAGAAGTCGGGATTCGGATGCGATGGCGGCGTGATATTCCAGGATTGTGAAACGAAAGATGGCGCCGCGTCCGCCCGCTCGAAGCGGAGGAAACCCGTCGTCGCGGGACCGGCGATGCTCAGGGCACCGCCGAACGCGTACTCCTCGACGTTGGCCGCCGAGGTGAAAGCGGTGTTGGCGCTCGCCGAGACCGTGACGAGGTCCGAGACGGCGCTGTAGTAGGCCGTCGGTTCGATCGCCGCACCGATGTGATTCACGGCCACGTTGTTGCGCAGGACGAGCAGCACCCCGCCCATCCCGGCTTCCAGGGAGATCCCGTGCGTGAGGTAATCCGCGACGATGTTGTTGTAGAGAAAAAGCGAATTGGCGGGATCGGTGAAACCGAGAGCCTGAATAGCCCGCGCGAAGGTCCCGTACTGGTAGGCAAAGAACACGCAATTGCGAACCACGACATCGGTCGGGTAGAGGATCAGCAGATTGTTGAAGTCGGGTGCGCCTGTCGCCGGCCAGGTCGAACCGATCCGGCAGCGCTCGATGATCACGTCTGCGTAGACGCTCACCAACACGAGATGGCTCGCGTTGGTCGTGTTGCGCAGGAGGTCGAGATCCTGCAGCGTAACACTGCTGCCGTCGCCGGTGATGCTGACGATCGGTGTCGCACTATGGCTGGCAACGATCGCAACGCGGGTGAAGCCAGAGAGCCCGGGATCGGGGCGGATCAGCAACGTGTGGTCCGCCGCGAAATCGCCGTCGATCGTGATCGTCTGCGCGATGTCGATGAACGACGCATGGAGGTTGATGATGTTGACCGGATCGGCATTGCCGGCCGCAAGGTTGATCGCCGCCTGGATGGTCGGCGAGTCGGCGGAAGGTACAATGTATTCGGCTGCCTGGGCAGAAAACATGGATGCGCCAACCAGCATCGCCAGCAGCGCGGCGGATCGTATAGGATGGGATCTCATCGCCGACCTCCTCGCAACAGCGGATAACCGCGCCTCGTGAAGAACGGCTCAGATTGCAAGCCGTTCATTCTCAACAAGGAGAAATTAATCGCTACTCCTGAGACCCTCCGTTTCGAGCTATAAGGGCCCGAGCCGGATCAAGGACGCCCCTTCCGACCAAGCACGCGCGCAGGTTGGCGCTTTTGACCTGAACCCCCGTTTGGCGCCACATCCGGAGTCAGGATGAGGCTGGGCAGTGTCGGTCGGCAGCTCTCCGCAGCGGGCATTGTAAAGCGCGCCGAGACGGGTGAGCTGCGCCGCGTGGTCGCGCCACCGCTCGAGACGCACGGAATCTGGCCGGAGTCCCGCTAGGGGCCTGAGGCCGAAGCACCGTTTGCAGCGGGCGGCCCGCTGCACGTGGCCGCCAGTCAGCGGAGCGTCACCAGCCTGCGCGTGACCGTGGCGCCGTGCGCCGTGAGGCGAGCGAAATACACTCCGGCCGGCAGAACCTCACCCCTCTGCCCGCGCATATCCCAGACGACCTCATGTCGCCCGGCGCTCCGGAAATCGCTCACCAATGTGCGCACGCAATGTCCGCGAACATCGTAGAGAGCCAGATGCGCGTCGGCGGCGACCGGCATTTCGAACCAGAAGCGCGTCAAGCCTGAAGCAGGATTCGGGCTTCCCTCCGACAGTCGCAGCGCCAACGCCGCGTCCGGCTCGTCGCCGATGCCCGTCGCTATCGCATCCCCCTCCGGTGAGGAGCCCCCCGCGTCCTCCTCTTCCTCGGAATAGAAGTGGTAGTGGAAGCCGCGGATCATGAAGGTGCGCGTGAGCGCGGAGTTCGGTATGAAGATCCGCGCGGAGCGCACGGGGACTCCGGCTGGCTGCGTCGAGGGATACAGATCCACCGTGAAGGGCAGGGACGTACCAAGCGGCACGGGCGGCGCGCCGCTCGGGACATTGACGACACGAGTCGCGATCTGGCCGGGCACACCCGCCCGAACCTCGAAGCAGGACGGAGGACCGTCGACCCATTCGATCGTGATGGCGCTGACGGGGACCGGATGCTGCGCGAGCAGATCGACCTCGATATAGACGGGGTCCACCGGGTGGGGAGCCTCGGGAATCACCCAGGGGCTGGTGTCGGTGGGGAAGGCCCCGCCCGTGGTCACGCGTGACGAGTTGGAGGACACATGCACCTGCCCGCCGGTCACGGCCCAATACGAGATCATCTGCGCGAGGTGGGCAGCGTCGGAGTTCTCGGAACCGAGCGAGGCGGGGTAGGCGCTGATCAGAAGCGTGATCTGCGTGCTGATGCGGGCCGGATCATACTCCGGCGTCCCGTCGGAGTTGAGATTGATCCCCCAGCCGCGGATCTTCCGTTGGGCGCCGTCGAGCAGCTCGTAGTCCGGGCCGAGCGCGGTGAACCAAATGATGTCGCGGTACCAGCGTTGGTTGCTGATCTGGGAGTAGATGCCGCCGCCGTCCAGGTGGGTATTCCCCTCCACCATGTGCACGTCCACCCGCTGGACAGGTCCGTCGGCGTCGCCCAGCCGGTACACGACCAGCGAATCGACCACCTGGCTGTGAGAGATCGCGCCGTCCCAGGGGGTCCCGTCGCCGTTGGCGTCGGTCGGGTCCCACTTGTAGATCTGCTGGTATGCACCCGGGCAGGGGCCGTTGACACCCGGCTGGAAGTTCGCGTAATCGAGCTCGCTGCCGTCGATCCAGCGGCCGCGGCACAGTCCACCGCGAGCCTCCTCGTCGATGTACCAAAGGCGCATCTCCTGTGCATTGCGCACGTACGAGCTCGGATGGTGAGACTGCGCGAAGTACCCGCACGCGTAGGGCGCGCAGGCGCGCTCGGCCCAGTATGCCACCGTCTCCGTGCACCACGCTTCGGGAGCCGTGTCCGCGTCGTTCTGTATATCCGGCTGCTGGAAAGCGAGGGCCTCCGCGCAGGCCGGATTGTCCGTCTGCTTCTGGATCTGCCAATAGGCCTGCCCACCGTGCTGCTGGCAGCAGCTCCGCAGACCGACGGTCGCGTGGGCGATGTCGATGTTGCCGTCAAGGAAGAGGTCCGGCGGCCACGGCGCCCCGACGTTGGCGCAGTCGGTAAAGCATGCGCACGACGGAAGATCGGGCAGGCTGCACTGCGCGAGGACTCTCACTCCGACGCAGGACACAAAGAGGAACGCAAGCGGCAGGAAGATCCCGGGCTTGCTGTATGCCGACCCGGCGTAGCGGCTGTGTGGGTGAACTGCAAACACGCACATCACCTCCGAGGATGAAGGTGATCTCCAGCGCGTAGCACTGTGCCACGACACCTCTCGACTATACCGCGCGGTCGGCGGCAAAATCAATGTGCTTCTAGACCTGTTCCGTACCGGCTCCGCCCCCCCCCCCCCCCCCCCCCCCCCCC